>DASTJX010000333.1:0-9534 GCA_035716265.1 Nitrospira sp. | reverse complement strand
TACACACATCCAGTTCCACCGGGACCAGGTATCTTTCTAGAATTAGACCTGAGGCTAGACTAGAGTGTTAGCTAGGTGCGTCGGACCTGGGCTAAGATTCACCCTAATTTACTACATTTGCCTTAGCGATCGGATTAGTAGATGAGAGTCGGCAAGCATCATGTCGGGTGTGACAAGGCGGTCCACATAAGCCTTGCATTAATAGTCACCTCATATCTTTGTGGAGGCTGTTAGTTTCTCGCAACCTTTGGCCGATCGAAGTACTACGGCAAATTAAAGACTCCGGCGAAGCTTTCGCCACACCGCCTGTTTCGACTGCTCAGTTTGACTCATTCAAACGATTAACGTTTTACCCCGGGAAAATTCAAGTCGAGTGCCCTTTGCAAGAAAAGAGCACCGGTGTCCTGCTTATTCTCGGCCAGTCAAATGAACAGCCGCAGCTCGTCGTTGGAGAAAGCACCGCCGCGCACGTCAGCGTGGGGAATGCGAGGATTCAGACAGAGTGCGAGCATCGAGAGTGGCAGCATAGGACGCCCGCTTAGGTAGAGCGTCTAGGGAGAGCCTCAGCTCTCTGACCTCGTGGTGCAACGCCCTATAGTTTAATTGAAACAAATGGTGCGTCGGTGGCTAATTAGGTGAAGAAAAAGACGCTGAGAATCAACAGAACGATTCCACTACCCGCGATCAGCAGGTTCAGGAAGATATCCCCAATGTATTGAAGTGCAGTCGAGGGGTAGCTGACGCGATGTACCCGCCGTCTCATAGCACAGTCCTCATCCCTTTTTGTGAACTCATAGTCGGACGAACCGGTCAATTTTTAGGCGACGGAGGGTCAACAGGCCCTTCTAAAGACCAGCTCTCTGATGTCCATGGACCAGATGGATCGCTGGGCTTTTGGAATGGGGTCGCCACCGACATTGCTCGGTTTCGCAAATCTCCGTTCGCGGGAATATGGAATCTCCACGTCGGCTGAGCGAACCGCCCCACTGAGCGTCAAGAGGAGAAATGCATTTCGCTTTTTCTCGTATCGTCTGCGACGTTGTATCCATCGTGACATGCATCACCTCGTGATGGTGCGCAGTGTAGCAACGCATCTCAGGCGGTCTCTATACCCTAAAAGAGTTACGACAAAAATTGTCCCTGCAGAATATTTATGAGTGCGTCAAGAAGAGGGGCCAAGTATTCAGACCTCCTCCGCTATAGCCATCTCGATCCACAGCATTTGCGCAATGCAGTCAACCGCGGAAGCTTAAATGAAACCAGGACCGGGACCAAGGTTGAGAAGGTAAGCGATCAAGCAGGATAACCCATCGACTATATGGTGCGCCCGGCTGGAATCGAACCAGCGACCCTCAGCTTAGAAGGCTGATGCTCTATCCAACTGAGCTACGGGCGCACATTGAGTTTCAATGATGTAGCAGGGAGTGTTTTGATTCGTCCGATTGGGCCAGTTTATGTGCCATTTCCTCCGGCTTGTCAAACGAAGTCGATTGGCTGCCGACACACTCTGCCATCAGAGGACGTCATCAGCCTGAGGTCTCTCGCGCATACAGCCTCCGCCAGAGAAAGACGCCAGCGGTGTCAAGGGTGGCAAAGAGGAGTCTAACAGCGAATATGGTGATTAAGCTCCTCCAAAACGTTCTTGCGTTACCATCGAACCATACTGTCAGACCTCCGACCAACAGCAAGTATGGAAGGGCCGACAGGAGAACAAATACCAGAACACTTTTAGCTTGCTTCATGACGGCGCTACCAGTTTACGAAGGTGACTCCACCCTTGTTTCCATTGTACATGCCGGCACATCCCACCCAGCAACACTGGGATCGATCCGCCATTCTACAGACATGCGTAAGCATAACGTGGTATCCATGGCTTTCGCACTCTTTCTCTGCGCGAAGATCCCGCCAGCTTTCGCCGGAATGTTAGGGTGCAGTGGCGGCGACGACAACCCGCCGCCAGCTTCCTCCTCCAATCCCCGACGATCTCGTGGAAGTGATGCGAGGACAAACAATAAGAAACTGGTCGTTCTATTTTAGTCAAGGATTGATCTAAGCGAGGGCAATAACCGCTCAGCTTCTGGAACGGTCTAAAATCAGCGGCGGGGGAGGTTACTTCATCGGGCGACATCATGTCTCAACCTGTGGACAAGGTATCCGCATAAACCAAGGCCCTTGAGGAATCGAAGCCCTATTGTTGGACTTTTATCTTGTGGGAAAAGGCATGGGCCTTGCCTTGTGAGCGGGGCGGAGTGCGTTCACTTCCGGAACGGTAGAACACAGGAGGTCATCATGATGAGATGTGAACGTTGCGGGGCAAATATGCTCAAAACAGAGTTATATCTTTCGGCTTCGCTGCGAAAAATCAAAACGATACATGCGTGGCGCTGCGACAAGTGTGGACGAGTCGAATACTATCCTGCCCACACCAGCGCACCGCTCTGAACCATAGGAAAATGGAGGGACCCTTTCAGCGCAGGAGGGACGACAGACTTTCCCATCGGCTGCGCTTCACCTAGAAAAGTGCCGCTATGTTTGCGCGGCCCCTGCGAATGGACATTGGCAAGCGTTAGTCAGGACCTTAGTACCGACCGCGAGATCATTTAGCGAGGCCTACCGGTCGAGTGTAGCCGAATCACGCGACGTTCGATCGGATTGCGGCCACTCCCCTTTGTATCGCCGCATACAAGTCCTTCCTCGCATCTTCTTTCTGTAACACTTCAAACGCCCCGGCTTGCCGCATCGCATAGACATTGTAATTTTGCGTATCGGCTGAAAATCCTAGGACAAGGACATGCGGGTATTGTGCTTTGATTACACGAGCCGCGGTGATGCCGTCCATTTTTTTCATGTTCATATCCATCAAAATAACGGAAGGCTGGAACTTGCCTGCGCACGCGATGGCCTCATCACCATCACTTGCCTCACCCACCACCTCAACGTTGGGGTAGTGCTTGAGAATACATCGAAACGTCTGTCGCACAATGAAATGGTCATCGACGATAAGCACCCGAACCTTGTTGCCAGGCGGCATAACGGTTCTCCTAGGACCAAAGCTAAACACTTTCAGGCCTCGCGTGCCCTAGGAAACCCACTACTATCTGAAAAGCTTTCCCTGGGTATCACAGTCATACGGCGTGTAGGCCCGCGCTGATAGACACATGGCAGCGCCACATCGCTGATGCCTCCTGGGCCGAGGTTAGAGGTAGGGGTATGTCACGACGTCGTACGATGTTACTGAGGGTGATCAGACGCCTCTAGGCGGGAACGAGGCACCCGGTTCCCATCAGCAGGAAGAGTAGCGATCTTTTTCCGCGCCGATTATGCAGATGGCTGACGCCGATGAAGCGCCGGCCAATGGGCGAGATGACTAAGAGGTTTGACCCCGTCGCCTCAATGTGGAAATAGGCTCGATTCGAGCGAGCAATTACAGCGATACTCTCTCTTTCGGCGGCGACAATGAAGAGAGGCTTCGCCTGATGAGCCGCTGGTACGCACGAAGTGCGGTTTGGTCGGGGCGAGAGGATTTGAACCTCCGACATCCTGCTCCCAAAGCAGGCGCGCTACCGGGCTGCGCTACGCCCCGACTTCCTGCATTGAAAAACGCGATCGGCTTCACCCCGGACCCGATGCGCCAAGGCGCGTCTAACGCCGAGGGTGTTCTCTCAATCAGGGTTCAACCACCTCGCCTCTTCATCACTGCGGCGCGCTGCCGGCCTGTTTGAACATCGAGCCTTAGGTGTGTTGCGTTGTGAGTCTATTCTGCAACAACTTTCTCACTTGTGCAAAGGCTTTCGCGCGATGGCTGATCCTGTTTTTGTCGACACTCGACATTTCGGCCAGCGTTTTGCCTAACTCTGGCACGAAAAAGACCGGGTCATATCCAAAACCCTGCGCTCCGGCTGGTGTTTCAGCAATGACACCGTCAAGATGTCCCGTCGCGACCTGCACCGGTTCTCCCGGAGACACGATGGCGACGACCGTCACAAAGCGGGCCGCTCGCCGACCACGCGGAATACCCTTGAGCTCGCCCAACAGCTTCCTGCAGTTGTCTTCATAACTAGCACGGTCGCCTGCGTAGCGAGCCGCATACACACCCGGTCGTCCATCCAATGCATCCACTTCCAAGCCCGTGTCGTCCGCGACAGCCAAGAGTCCGGTCGCTTTCGAAATCGACTGCGCTTTCTTGATCGCATTCCCCTCACCCGTTTCCGCGTCTTCTATGACGTCAGGCACGTCGGGGAATTCGTCCATCGTATGGATGCGAATGTCCAAGTCGCCCAGGAGTGCAGCTATCTCCTCCCCCTTGTGTCGATTACGGGTAGCCAGGACCAGTTCGCGAACCATTGGCTATTCCAACGCGCCGATTAAATCCCGTTGCAAGGCGGTTAGGGTTTGTATGGCGCCCCATCCTTGTGCAAGAAATGCATCCATATCCTGTTTGGCAAACGGCGTTTTCTCTGCAGTGCCCTGTATCTCGACGAATTGACCTTTTCCGGTCATCACGAGATTCAAATCCACTTCCGCGACGCAATCTTCCGTATACGCCAAATCGACGAGGATCTCTCCGCCAACCTTGCCCACGCTGATGGCCGCCAGATAGTCGTTGAGCGGACGCTTCTTGATCACACCGCGGGTCTTGAGAATGGCCATGGCATCGGCTAATGCGACAAAGGCGCCGGTGATTGAGGCCGTGCGGGTGCCGCCGTCGGCTTGGATGACGTCGCAGTCGATCCAAATCGAACGCTCGCCGAGCTGGGTCATATCCGTGACCGCACGCAGAGCACGCCCTACGAGCCGTTGAATTTCCAACGTCCGTCCGCCCTGTTTGCCCTTGACCGCTTCACGCGGTGAGCGGTCATGCGTGGCGCGCGGCAGCATAGAATATTCGGCCGTGACCCATCCCGTCCCTTTCCCCTTCAAGAAAGGAGGCACTTTTTCTTCAATTGACGCTGTGCAGATGACCTTGGTATCGCCCATCTCGATCAGGACCGATCCCTCGGCATGCTTGATGAAGTTCCTGGTCACTTTGACCGGGCGGAGTTGCTCTCTCCGGCGGCCGTCTGCACGCGCCAAACTCGCTCCTGCGTTCATGAAATCTCCCTTAAGAAGTTGGGGCATTATAGTGAAGGGACTTTCAAATCGCAATGAAACTGGGTGCGATGTGCGCTCCAGATCAAGCAAGACACGTATGCCTTACCGTACAGAAATCGACTGGCGGCTACGAGATTGTACAGGGACTCAATAGTGGGCCCAGCAGGATTCGCGCAGATGCTATCAATGGTTCGGACGCCGAACTCACGCGTTTTCGCGGGTGTGGGGTCAAGGAATGGATACGAAAAAACTGCCGCCTAAGTCGATGCAAAATCACTAATTAGTGGCACAAAAGGTGCACCTCGTTCTAGAGTTCAAACGACACGATCCAAACCGGTGCCGACGACACAACGAACCTCATTGACCCGAGACACCATCGAGCCATGACGTTGCTCCTCGATCGCCCCACCCGACAAGCGCTGCTCGATCTCAAGCGAGTCTTAATCATCGACGACGAAGAGCCGATCCGGCGTCTCCTAGGGTACATGCTCCAATCACACGGTTATGAGACGGTCTTGGCCGCTGACGCCAGGGAAGCCCGCTTGCGGCTGGATGAAACCCCTTTCGCGCTGGTCCTGTGCGATGTCAACATGCCGGGAGAATCCGGCATGGATCTGGTCCGCAACATCTTTCGTCAGCATCCTCACACCGCAGCGATTATGGTGACGGGACTGGACAGCCCGCTTCTTGCCAACGCTGCGCTGGAGATGGGGGCATTCGGCTACATCGTCAAACCATTCGAATCCAACGAAGTCCTTATCAATGTGGCAAATGCTCTACGGCGCCGCCGGCTCGAAATGGAGAATCGTCTGCATCGCGAGAACCTCGAGGACGTCGTCAGAACCAGGACGATGGCCCTGCAGCAGGCGTTGGAATGGCTGGAACGGAGCGAGAAGGAGTTACGGCTGTCGCGCGAAGAAACCATCCAGCGGCTCGCCATCGCGGCGGAATATCGAGACAGCGCCACCGCGCAGCATATCCAACGCATGAGTCATTATTGTGAACTGCTCGCCCGCCGCTACGGATTGTCCACCGAGCGCTGTGACTTGATCCGCACCGCAAGCCCCATGCACGACATTGGCAAAATCGGCACGCCCGATCACGTGTTGCTCAAACCCGGAAAGTTTACACAGGACGAGTTCAACGTGATCGCTCAACATGCTGAAATCGGTTACCGCATCCTGGCCGGATCCGATGCCGAGATTTTGAACGTGGCGGCGACGATTGCGCTGACGCACCACGAGCGCTGGGATGGAAGTGGGTATCCCCGGAAGTTGAAAGGAGAAGCCATTCCGATCGAAGGCCGGATCGCCTCGGTTGCTGACGCCTTCGACGCCCTGACCACCGCTCGCGTGTACAAACCGGCATTCGCATTCGATCACGCCGTGGATCTAATGAGTAAACACCGTGGCGAGCATTTCGATCCCGAGTTGCTCGACGTCTTTCTGGCCTCACTGGGCGATATCAAACGCATTCACGAGCAGTACGCTGACCGCCTTACACCGGGCCTCCCCCGCCAGATATAAATTGACACTAGGCCCCCTCGCTCAACTGCGCACACCGCTTCGTCAGTTTAGTGCATTTCATTGACTGTGGTCATGTCGTCGCTATACTGCAAATGAGTTCGAGTCCGCAAAACAGAGGCACGGTTTAGGCGCAGTCACTTGGCATCGAAAGGATTGCCGACATGGCGAAAAAAGCGATGTGTGTGAAGAAAGCGGGGGTCACAAGAAACTGGATCGCCTATCTTTGTGAAGCACTCGTGACGTCGGGAGTCATGCCGACGTGGGAGGCGGCAACCTATCTGACCGAAAACCTGTTCGGGGAATCTCCGAACCCGCGCCTGCTGGGAACCAGCAATGCCTATGAAGTCACTTCGCAGTTCCTTCACCGCTTATACCAGCCGCTGGCCGAAGCGGCTTCACGTGAAGCCGCACTTCCGCAGGGCGCGGTGGTACATGTCTTTGCGGATATCAGTCTGACGGGAAAATCTGCCGTCCTGGTTGTGTATTTCCCGGAAGGCGGCCAACCACACCAGTTGCTGATGCTGGATGCCGCGAAGGCCTGGGACTTGGTCTTTCAGGACTCTGACGCCTTCAACCGTTGGGCGGAAGATCGATTCAGACTGCTCAAATCGGCTGTCACTGCGGCCATCGGCAAACCCGCAAGGCAGCCGTTCCTCGCGGAAGTCTCTTAACCGGCAAGCATCAGGCGGGTTCGTAGTTGAGTGTCGGCGACAGCCACCGCTCCACCGTGTGTTGCTCCATCCCCTTCCGACGGGCGTAATCTTCCACCTGGTCCTTGCCAATCTTACCTACCGCAAAATAGCGTGCCTCCGGATGGGCGAAATACCATCCGCTCACCGCCGCAGCCGGTAGCATGGCGAAGCTTTCTGTGAGCGTGATACCGGCATTGGATTCGACCCGCAAGAGATCGAACAGCAACCTCTTCTCTGTATGGTCGGGGCAGGCCGGATACCCGGGCGCGGGGCGAATGCCTCGATATTTTTCGTGAATGAGATCATCGTTCGACAGGTTTTCCGATCGGCCGTATCCCCATTCGGATCTCACCCGTTTATGGAGGAACTCGGCGAACGCTTCGGCGAATCGGTCGGCCAGCGCCTTCGCCATGATCGAATTGTAATCATCATGGTCCCGGTCAAATTGGCTGCACAGCTCTTCCAGTTTGATTCCTGCCGTGACAGCAAACGCCCCGACGTGATCGGTTCGTCCGGATTCCTTCGGAGCGACATAATCAGCCAGGGCGAGGTTTGCCTGCCCGTCAGGTTTGACCGCCTGCTGCCTCAATGTGTGGACGGTTGTCACCACCGCACTCCTCGAGGCATCGGCATACAATTCGATATCGTCACCCACGCTGGAGGCAGCGAAGATGCCGTAGACCCCTTTGGCTAGCAACAACTTTTCCGAGATAATTCTGGCCAATAAATCCTGTGCATCGGTAAAGAGCTCTCTGGCTCTCGGTCCGATCGTCGGATGATCAAAGATACCCGGATAGCGTCCATTGAGTTCCCATGTATGAAAAAACGGCGACCAATCGATGAATGGCACGAGATCGACAAGCGGTTGATCGGCAATCACCCGAATGCCGAGGAACTCCGGCTCAGGAATATCAATTGCGCCCCAATCTGACGTGAGTCGGCGCACCCGTGCCTGTGCGAGCGGAAGCACGGGTCTTGCTTCCCGCGTCAGGTGCGCCTGCCGCACGCGATCGTAATCCTGCCGCACGCCCTGCACAAACGACGTCTTCTGCTCGCGATTCATGAGACTGCCCACGACGCCGACCGCGCGCGACGCATCGAGCACATGAATGACCGACGGCTCATATGACGGCGCGATCTTGACCGCCGTGTGCGCTTTACTGGTGGTCGCACCCCCAATGAGAAGCGGCACGTCGAAGCCTTCGCGCGTCATCTCCTTGGCCACATGCACCATTTCGTCCAGAGACGGCGTAATCAGGCCGCTGAGCCCGACAATGTCCGCCTTCTGATCACGGGCCGCCGCCAGAATGTGTTCGCACGGCACCATGACACCGAGATCAATCACCTCATAGTTGTTGCAGCCCAGGACTACCCCGACAATGTTCTTTCCAATGTCGTGGACGTCCCCCTTGACTGTAGCCAGGAGCACCTTGCCTTGCGAGCGATATCCGCCAACCCGTCGCTTCTCTTCCTCCATGAATGGCAGTAGATAGGCGACCGCCTTCTTCATCACGCGGGCGCTCTTGACCACTTGCGGGAGGAACATCTTGCCGGAACCAAAGAGATCTCCCACGATGTTCATGCCGGCCATAAGCGGACCTTCGATCACCGACAAGGGCTTCGGATATTTCTGGCGCGCTTCCTCTGTATCCTGGTCAATGTAGTCGGTGATTCCCTTCACCAGGGCATGCGACAAGCGCTCTTCGACCGTCCCCTTGCGCCACTCGTCATCCTTCACGACGGCCTTGTCCTGACGCTTGACCGTTTCCGCAAAGGTCACGAGACGTTCGGTGGCGTCGGGGCGGCGATTGAACAGGACGTCCTCGACGAGTCCGAGCAAATCCTTTGGAATCTCTTCATAGACGGCCAGTTGACCGGCATTCACGATGCCCATGTCGAGGCCCGCCTGGATGGCATGGTAGAGAAAGGCCGCGTGCATCGCTTCTCGGACCACGTTATTGCCTCGGAAGGAAAATGAGATATTGCTGATGCCCCCGCTGACCTTCGCTCCGGGCAGGTGCTGTTTGATCCACCTCGTGGCCTCGATGAAATTGACCGCGTAGTTGTTGTGCTCCTCAATGCCGGTGGCGACAGTCAGAATGTTGGGATCGAAAATAATGTCTTCCGGTTTGAAACCCACCTGCTCCGTCAGGATCTTGTAGGTTCTGGTACAGATTTCGATTTTGCGTTGGAGGGTGTCAGCCTGCCCTTTTTCATCGAATGCC
>DASTJX010000332.1:0-12811 GCA_035716265.1 Nitrospira sp. | reverse complement strand
ATGTCCGGCGGATTTTACCTGGTTCAGCAGGCGCCTGATCACGGCGACTATTATCGATTGGGGCGCGAAATCGAGACCTGGTCTCATCCGGATGAACTCATTGATAAGACCTTGTTTTATGTTTCACATCCAAAAGAAGCGGAGCGCATTCGGGAGGCCGGTCATGCCCGGGTCCTCGAATGTCACACCTGGAAGCATCGGTTCGATCAGCTCTTTCAGCGGGAGGAGATCGCCAAGAAGGTGGCCTAACACGGCGCCAGAGGCACCCACCATGAACCGGAAAGGCGTCTACATTCATCTTGAGCCCGCTGTGGAGCCTTGGCGGCAATTCGTGGCGCTGATGTGGGCGATCTCGTTGCGGGAAATGAAGGGACGCTATCGCCGTTCAGCCCTCGGCATATTGTGGGCCGTTCTCCCGCCGGTCTTCTATGCGGGGTTGTTTACGGTGCTTCAGGGCGTGCTCCATATTTCGACGGACGATGTGCCCTATGTTCTGTTTGCGTATGCCGGGCTTGTTCCCTGGGCATTTTTTGTGAATGCAGTCAATCGCTGCGGTGGCAGTGTGGCAGCCAACGCCGGGATCGTGAAGAAAGTGGCCGTTCCTCGCGTCGTGTTTCCGGTCACGGCGGTGATGACTGCCCTGGCCGACTTCGCCGTCTCGAGCGTCCTGCTCGCAGGCCTTTTAGCGTGGTTTGGTATCCATCCGGCCGTCTCCTGGCTGTGGTTGGCGCCGCTGCTGTTGATCACGAGTCTGTTGTCGCTGGGGTGCGGGCTGATTGTGGGGGCCCTGGGCACTTTCTTACAGGATGTGCTGTTCGGCTTGCCGCTCTTGATACAGCTTTGGATGCTCGCGACGCCGATCATGTATCCGTTGCAGCAGGTTCCGGCTGGTTGGATGCCCCTCTACATCTTGAATCCCATGGTGGGGATCATCGAGGGATTCAGGCAGGTGCTGATACGCCAGCAAGCGCCTGATTTCGGGTTGCTTGCGGTGTCCCTCGTCGCCACGGCTTGCGTATGGGTGATTGGCTGGCCGTTGTTCAAGTTTCTGTCCCAACATTTCGCGGATGCCGTCTAACGATGACAAAGTCCACAAGCATTCGGGTGGAAGGGTTGTGGAAACGCTATGGGCTCTCGTCCTGTGCCGGCATTGGCCAACTCGCACGGGCCGTGACCAGAGAAATCCGGCCGAGCACAAAGGGAGACAACGATCTTTGGGCGCTTCAGGACGTATCGTTCGAAGTGAGCCGAGGTGAGACGCTCGGCATCATCGGACGCAATGGAGCCGGCAAGAGCACGTTGCTCAAAGTATTGGCCGGGGTCACACCGCCGAGCCGTGGACGAGTCGAAGTGCACGGCCGGGTGTTTCCCATGATCGAGCTCAATGCCGGCGTGCATCCCGAGCTCACCGGCCGCGAGAACAGCTATCTCTTGGGCGCAATTATGGGCATCACCGGTTCCCACATGGACCGTGTGCTGCCCGCGATCGAGGAGTTCGTCGAGTTGGGGGACTGGTTTGACCGCCCGGTCCGAACGTATTCGAGCGGCATGGTGGCACGGTTGGGCTTCGGTGTGGCCACTCAAATACACAGCGACATCCTGCTCATCGACGAAACGTTTGCCGTCGGGGACATGCGGTTTCAAAACAAGAGCCTGGCCCGCCTCAAAGAACTTCGGGAAAGAGGCGCGACGGTGATTCTCGTCACGCATAGCCTCGATATGCTGCAGTTCATCGCGCAACGCGGGATTGTGCTCGACGGGGGTGCCATCGTCGCGGAGGGATCTGCCCTGGAAGGGCTGAGAGCGTATGAGCAACTGGTATTCGGCAAAGAGCGCATGCGGCTCGAGCAGCGCGGCCGATCGGGACCGCCTGGTCCCGAGCTGACCATCGTCGCCACGCGGATTTTCGGCGCAGGTGAGAAGACCCTCACGGAAGTCGATGCGCAACAGCCGTTCGGCATCGAGATCAGGTTCAAGATGCATCGTCCGGTCGACCGTCCCGTCTTTTCAATCGGCATCCTCAATGCGACCGGCGTCGTGTGCGTTTGGAATGTCTCGGAGGAGGACGGGCTGCACTGTGAGGCCGTGACCGGAGTGATGTGCCTACGCGTGTGGTATCCCGAGCACAAATTATCCAAAGGCGCTTACGAGGTGAATTTTGCGCTTCGAGAGCACACATCATATGAGACGCTCGAGCGACTGGGCGGCGTCGCCGCATTTTCCGTTACCGGTCCCGGACGGGCGCGCGGCATCATGGCTCTTTCGGCCCAGTGGCAACTCCATGCTGAACGGAGAGAAATATGATACGGAAAATTGTCTCCGCCCTTCATCCCATGGGCGCCGCGGAAACGGCCCATGGTCAGGAGCAGCGCACTGTGCCGCGTTCCGTGCTTAAGCGGAGCGAGCATCCCCCGCAGAATTATGATGACGAGCCGGATGCCCGAGAAGCCATCGCCCTCGTTGAAGACCATACGATGTTGTCCTACCCGCGTCTCGTCACGCTGTGGCAGCAGGTGCGCTACCTCGATCGAGCCGGAATCGAGGGCTGTCTCGTCGAATGCGGGACCTGGAAGGGAGGTGCCGCTGCACTGATGGGGCTGGCACACCGGCGGTCGGGCGAAGCGTGCCGCGACCTGCATTTATTCGATTCGTTCCAGGGACTGCCCGAACCGGATCGGGCCCATGACGGTGAGATGGCCGTGCGTTATGCCGGCGAGAGAGCGACGGGACGGCTGCAAAGCATCGGCAAGTGCGTTGGCACACGCCAAGATAACGAACATGTGTTGACGACAATCGCGCAGTATCCCGCATCGCTCACCCACTATCACGTCGGATGGTTTCAAGACACGCTGCCAATCGCCGGTGGCTCCCTCAACAGGATCGGACTGCTTCGGATTGACGGCGACTGGTATGAATCGACAAGGATCTGCCTGGAAACGTTGTTCCCCATGGTCAGCTCCGGAGGGATTGTCGTGATCGACGATTACGGGAAGTGGGCCGGCTGCCGAAAGGCCGTAGACGAGTTCATGGCGACATTGCCCCGCCGCTTGCTTATGAACCATATCGATGCGGCGGGTCGCTACATCATCGTTCCCTGACCGACGAAGGAGAGGGCATCATCCCGCGTCGGGCGGCCGATCAGAATGAGGAAGTGAAGGCCAGTGTTAAACAATCCGCAGGTTTCGCCCGGGGGGTTAGAGTATTCGGTCCGACGCGCGTTCATCGATGAGTTCTATATGCGACAGGCGTCCTCGCTGAAAGCCGGGAGCCGGGTGCTGGATCTCGGAGGGAAACGCTCGCCAAAACGAGGCCAATTTCGCATCGAGCATTATGACGTGCGCGTTCGGTATGCCAACCTCTCGGCGGCAAATCGGCCGGATGTGCAAACGGATGCCGCTATGTTGCCGTTCAAGAATGAGACCTTTGACGCGGTCATTTGTGCCGAGATGTTGGAACATGTCGCAGACCCGGTGAGCGTGATCCGGGAAACCTATCGGGTGCTCCGTGAGCGCGGCGTACTCCTCATGACGGTCCCGTTTTTGTTTCCCATACACGCAGACCCGTATGACTACTGCCGCTACACCGATCATTACTGGCGGGAAAATTTGCAGAAGGCGGGTTTTGTCGACCTGGCGGTGGAGTCTCAAGGCTACTTTTGGAGCGTCGCGGTCGACATGGCGCGTGCGTGGTGTTACGAGCGGGTGAAGCAAGGTCGCCTGCAATCGAGACTGGTTCAGCGTGTGATTGGCGCCCTGGTCGCAAGGGGGAAGCGAATCGCCTTCAGCCGCGAGCAGCGGGTCGAGGCCTGCGACCATGCCTTCGTCACGCGTTACACGACCGGCTACGGCATTCGCGTGGTGCGCCCATGACAAAGCCGAAGGTGTTCCTCACCGGAGGCGACGACATCGGATGGGCCTTGGATGAGGATCTCCGGCTTACGCGAAAGGCCCTCGAAGGGTTCGTCGAGTTCACGGACTTGGAGGCCTGTGAAGTGGTGCATTCCGTCTGGTGGGAACCGCTGTTGTCCATACCGCCAGCCACCCTCTCGGCCAAGCGAATTGTCTGTCACATGGCCGGCGAACCCTTCCGGTATCTGTCTCTTCCTCGTCACCGTCATGTGGTCGGCGCAGTCGATTGTTGGATCAGCCAGACCAGACAGGCGGCGAGGCAGTGTGAGGCCATCAGCCTTCCACACACCTGTATCCCCTATGCGACAGATGCCGAGGCGTTCCACCGGCTGCCTCCCGACCACGACACACTCGATGAATTTCGCAACAGGTGGAAGATCCCCAAGAACCGTTACTTAATCGGCAACATCCATCGCGACTCAGCCGGCTTCGATCTCAGCATCCCCAAGAAAGTAAAAGGTCCGGACATCCTCGTGGAAATCGCTCTTGCGCTGCACCGTCGGGGCTGCGCCGTGCACCTGGTGCTGGCGGGGCCGCGCCGTCATTGGGTTCGGCGGCATCTTGAGGAGTGGGGAGTTCCCTTCACGTTTATCGGCGAGATCACGGCGGAGGACGACTATGCCCGTAATGTTCTTCCCCGTGAAACGGTGAACCTGCTGTACAACCTGCTCGATCTCTATCTCGTTACGAGTCGATCCGAAGGCGGTCCTCGATCGCTCATGGAAGCGGCCGCCGTTCAATGCAAGGTCCTCAGCACGCGGGTGGGCCTTGCCGAGGACCTGTTGGATCCCCTCTGCATCTACACGTCGCCAATCGATGCGGTCGCATTGGTCGAACGGGATCTCAGAGACAATCGCCTCGCCGGCACCGTTCGCGGACAGTACGACCGGTTGATGGCCCGGCACCGGCCGGAAACGATCGCGCCGTTGTTCCAGAGCCTCTACCGGAGTTTGGCGGTCGAACCAGCGCAGGGGAAACCGCTGCAAGCCGCCTGGCCGGAGCCGGTGAGTCCGACTCCGTCCGAGCAGACCTTTGTCCGTCGTCTCCGGTCTCTCGTGAGCCGCAAGCGGTTTCGGGTCGGCCTTTGGCACCGTTTCTTCGCTCCTCCCTACGGGGGAGGCAACCAGTTCATGCTGGCCTTGCGCAACGCCCTCCGTCGGCGCGGCATCACGGTCGTGGAAAACGAACTCAGAGATGACGTCGATGTATACCTGCTCAACTCAATCCATTTCGATGTCGATCGATTCCTTGAGTTCGCTCAACACCATCGGCTCCGCGCCGTGCACCGCATCGATGGGCCCATTCACCTGATTCGAGGATTCGATCGGGAAAAGGACGAGCTGTGCTTTGAGTTGAACAAACGGTTTGCGAACGCCACGGTGCTGCAATCGACCTGGACCTATCAGCGCATCGCGGAGATGAGTTATCAGCCGGTCAAGCCGGTGATCATCCGCAATTCGGTTGATCCGGCCGTCTTTCACTCTCATCGGCGCATCCCGTTCGAGCCTGGCAGGAAGATCCGGTTGATTGCCACGAGCTGGTCGAATAATGCACGCAAGGGAGGGCCGATCTACAAATGGCTGGAGGACCGGCTCGATTGGGACCGGTTCGAGTTCACATTTGTCGGCAATGCATCGGTGCCCTTCACCCGCATCCGCACCGTCCCGGCCCTGCCGTCGGAGCAACTGGGGGAGATCTTACGCCAGCACGATATCTATATTACCGCGAGTCAGAACGATCCCTGCTCCAATGCCGTCATCGAGGCATTGGCCTGCGGCCTGCCGGTGCTGTATCGCAACGACGGGGGCCACCCTGAGTTGGTGGGTTACGGCGGCTTGCCCTTCGTCGAGCAAGAGGACATCATTCCTCAATTGGAAACGATGGCAGCGAATTACGAGATGTTTCAGAGATTGATTGCGGTATCGACCATGGATGAGGTCGCCGAAAGCTATCTCACGCTCTTGAGAGAAGTGGCGGCGTAATTGTTTCATCGGTGAGCGATTGTGGGAGTGATGAACCACATACCATCAGCAGGCCATGTGGCGGGCTTCCGCGAAGCCATTACCGCAATGGCCCGGGTGAGCGATGACGCATTTTTCCGCTGGTTCGATCACGCAGAAGATACAGCGTCTTCGTTCATAAGAGGAAGTTGGGATTTCATGTTCCATATTGCCCGACCGCTGGCACCATTGCTGGCGCGTCCGCAACAACGGGTAGCCTTGGAGATCGGTCATGGAGGAGGAAGAATTCTGGCCGCAGCCAGCCGGTGTTTTCAGACGGTGATCGGCGTAGACATCCACGACGAAAACGACAAGGTGCACGCAGTCCTTCGAGCCCGGGGCGTGACCAACGCGCGGCTGATGAAGACCGAAGGGGCGCTCCTGCCTGTCGAATCAGAACTGGTCGACTGCGTGTATTCGTTCATTGTGCTCCAACATGTGGAAACATATTCCGTCTTCAAACGGTATTTCGAGGAAACGTTTCGCGTACTGAAGCCCGGCGGAGTGGCCGTGTTGTATTTCGGACGGCGCTACCGCTGGTCATTCAATCGCTCGTCCCGGCTCTTGTACGCCGTAGACCGCCTCATGGAGCCCATGCTGCTTCGTCACGGCTATGAAGAGCTATCGGCTCCCGTGAACAGCACCAACCTCAGAGTGTCGCTCCGCCACGCGAAGAGTCTTTCACGGAGCTTGGGCTTCAGCGTGATGCGTACGCTCGTATCCCGTCGGAGAGTTCCGGACGGTGTCACCCTCTATGGGGGGCAGCACGGCCTCGTGCTGACGAAGCCGCTGTGCGCGCGAGACTGAGTGGCTCATAGAGAGTGTGACGACGGCAGGGAGTCTGCCTCATCATGTACGCAACGGATTTTCAATACACGGATCGGAAAACGAAGGCCCGGTATGTGTGGCTTAAGTACCGATCGATTCTCGAAGGGCGGATTCTTGACGTCGGGGCTGATGCCTGCCATTTGAGAGAGCACTTGCCGCCTGAAACCCACTATTGCGGCATCGGCCTCGGCGCAGGCGTTGACCAGATCGTGAACCTCGAAGAGCAATTGATTCCCTTTCCCAGCGGATCTTTCGACTGCGTGCTGTGCTTGGACGTCCTGGAGCACATCGAGAACATTCATGCCGTCTTTGACGAGGTCTGCCGGGTGACCAGGAAATATGCCGTGGTGTCACTCCCCAATGCCTGGCTCGACTTTTACAACATGCTGCGCCATGGCGAGTATCGCGCGGGGCAGCCGATGAAGTTTTACGGGCTGCCGCTCGAGCCTCCGACCGATAGGCATAAATGGTTTTTCTCCGCGGATGAAGCCAAAGCGTTCGTCACGCATCGGGCCTCCCTCAACAAGGTCCGGATCGTCCAGATGGATCATGAAGCGTGGGGCACCGAAGGCCATGGGTGGAGCGGCGTCGTGCGAACGTGGGCCAGGAAGCTACTGCTCCGGCCGTCGCTCAGCGTCCGTAACTTGTATGCCGGAACACTCTGGGTCGTGCTCGAAAAGGAGTCGCATGGCTGACCCGTTGGCCAACGTGCGCCTGGCGTTGTTCTTGACGCGCAGAATGTCGCTGCGGGCCTGGGACGAGATCGGGTTGCTGGACCGCGAAGCGGCGCCCTATCGCCGGCTCGAGCGGATGCTACGGGGGGTGATGTTTGTCACCTATGGGGATCGACAGGATCTGGCCTATGCCGCGCGCCTGGGCGGGATGCGTGTGCATTGCAACCGTTGGCGAGCGTCGCCGCAGCTCTACGAGCGGTATTTGACGAAGGTCATGCCCTGGTCATGGCGCGGGCCGGTGGTGGTGAAAAGCAATCAGGTCCAAGGAGCGGAGATTGCCTTGGCGGCGGCTCGCCGCAGGGGGAAGCCGTTCATCGCGCGCTGCGGGTACCTTCCTTCGGACAACATGGAGAGAAGTCACGGAGCGGATTCTCCGGAGACGAAACGAGCGCAGGCACTCGAACGGCATGTGTTCTCCGCGGCCGATCGAGTCGTCGTCACGACGACGACGATGCGCGAGACGGTGATCCGCCGCTACCAGCTTCGGGCGGATGGCGTGCGCGTCATCCCTAATTATGTCGACACGTCCCTCTTTGCACCCAGCGGCGACGAATCGAGACGGCCCAATCAATTGCTCTACGTCGGTCGACTGGACGAAGAAAAGAATCCAGGGGCGCTGCTCGCGGCCATTGAAGGGATGGATGTGGAGTTGGTCATGGTGGGCAAGGGCTCGCAAGGAGAGGCGTTGCACCGCGAGGCGTCCGAGCGGCGCCTGCGAGTTCGCTTTCTCGGCAACGTGCCCAATCAAGAATTACCGCGGCTCCTCAACTCGTCGGCCGCGCTGGTGATGCCCTCGCTGATCGAAGGGCATCCCAAAGCGTTGCTCGAGGCCATGGCCTGCGCTGTCCCCGTCATCGGAACGAATGTTCCTGGCATCCATGAATTGCTCATAGATCGTGTCACGGGGCTGCTCTGCGAGCCGTCCCCCGAAAGTCTGCGGACGGCGATCAAGGACGTCCTGAATCATCGCCAGTTGGGCGCGAGATTGGGAGCGGCCGCACGATCCTACGTCGCCGACCGGTTTTCTCTGGAAAGGGTCGTAGACATGGAGCTGGCCTTGCTCGATGAGCTGGCGATGGAGATTCGAACCCCGCAGTTGCTGGCGAGCGGAGCTGAACCCACGGCCTTGGTGCGTCCCCAAGGGAGCAGGAGACTGCTGTCATGAACGGACGCTTCGACAGGTGGCTTGCTCGGATAGTGCGATACGGGTTCGACCGATTAGGCCTTTCACAGGTCGAGTCGCTCCTGGTCGACATCGTCGTCCGAAGAATTCGGACCCTTCCGGCGGACGAGGCGCTGCGCCTGCTGTTTCGGCTGCAGGCAGCATTGTATCCGACCCTCGGCAGCAAGGCCGTGGAGTACGGAGGCGGGACCCACACCAAACACCGGCATACGCGCTACCATGAATTTTTTACCAGCCGCGTCAGGACGGGAGAACGGGTCCTGGATGTCGGATGCGGCATAGGCGCTGTGGCATTCGACCTGGCGGAACGATCAGGCGCCTGGGTCGTCGGCATCGACCTGAGTGCCGACAACATCGAAACCGCACGGAAGCGATTTTCACACTCTAGAGTTGACTATCGGGTTCAGGATGGCCGGAGCGCAAGTCCGGACGGCCCGTTCGACGTCGTGGTGCTTTCCAACATTCTCGAGCATTTGCCCGAGCGGTCCGTGTTTCTGAGGGCACTGCACCGTGCGGCCCGACCTTCCAGAATCCTCATCCGGGTGCCGCTGTTCGAACGGGATTGGCAAGTGCCGCTCAAACGGGAACTGGGAGTCGAGTGGCGGCTGGACCCCACCCATGAAACGGAATACACGCTGGAATCCTTTGCCGATGAAATCAGGGAAGCCGGATGCCGGATTGCGTATCAAGAAGTTCGCTGGGGCGAAATCTGGGCAGAGGTACACGCCGCATGACTCCCGATGTCACCGTCGTCATGTCCGTGTACAACGGCCAGCGTTTTCTCAGAGAGGCGATCGAGAGCATCTTGAGCCAGACCTGCCGTGCCATCGAGTTCATCGTCATTGACGATGGATCGACGGATGAAACCGCCGCCATCATCGCCTCGTATCGTGATCCAAGAATTCGGGTGGTCCGGCATGCCAGGAACGCCGGTTTGGCCGCCTCGTTGAACGAAGGATTTGCCCTGGCCGCAGGGCGGTACATCGCGCGAATGGATGCCGACGACGTCAGCCGTCCTGAGCGGCTGGCATCTCAAGTCGGTTTTATGGACGCACAGCCTTCCATTGGAGCCAGCGGGACGTGGGTGGAAGTCGCAGGAGAGGGAATCCGGCAACGGTGGGAATATCCGGCGACGCACAATGCCATCCATGCCCGTCTCGTATTCGACTGTTCGATGGCGCATCCGACCGTGATGTTCAATCGAACCTGCCTGCAGAAAGCGCGATTGTCCTATGATTCTGCCTATCCCTGTGCGCAAGATTATGAATTGTGGTGTCGTGCAGTGCATGGCATGACGCTCGCTAACATACCCGAGGTCTTGTTGACGCGTCGACTGCATGCGTCGCAAGTCGGCCGTCGGGACGCGAACGCTCAGCAGGTATGGTCAGAAAAAATCCGGCGCCGCCAGCTTGAACAGATCGGATTGTCGCCCAGCGCCGAGCAAATCGCCCTGCATGAGGCGATCAGTACCTGGTCGTGGCCGCGCACCCAAGGGTGGATCAGAGAGGCCGAGGACTGGCTCTGCGCGCTCAGGCAAGCCAACCGAACTCGCGCCGTGTACCCCGAACCGGAGTTTTCAGCGGTGATCGGAGAACGATGGCTGGCCATCTGTCAGTCCGTGCAGGGGACGCTCGGGTCGCGGTTTTGGAGGTCTTCGCTGAGCGATGCACTCGATCTGGGATGGAGAGACAACTTCCGGGGGCGAGCCTGGCGGGGGCTTGCGCGTCTCGGAATGTGAAGAGACTGTCCGTTCAATCCAGTTGGCATGCATCCTGGTAAGCGACATGATCAAAAATCCATACATTTCTGTCGTCGTGTGCACGCACAACCGCTCGGCGCTCTTGGATCAAGCCTTGGAGAGTCTGGTCACCCAGACCCTGGACCGCCGTCAGTTCGAGATCATCATTGTGAACAATTGCTCGACCGATGATACCGCCGGCGTGGTTGAACGCTTCAAGGCTCATCGAGCCGGGGACGTACTGCTACGGTCGGTGGACGAACCGGTGTTGGGATTGGGCCACGCAAGGAACAGGGGCTGGCGGGCCGCTTCTGGAGACTATGTCGCGTTCATGGACGATGACGCCAAGGCTGATTCGCACTGGCTCGAGCGTGCAGTGAACCTCATCCGGCAACACACGACAACTCCCGTTGCCGTGGGCGGTCAAATACGTCCGTTGTACCTCTCGCCGAGGCCTGCCTGGTACAAGGATGCATACGAAGTGCGGTCTTGGGGACCGGCGAGCCGGCGTTTAGTGGCAGGCGAGTCGTTCTCAGGTTCAAACATGATTCTATCCAAGGCAATTCTTCGCCTATTGGAAGGTTTCGACGCGTCGGTCGGCATGCGCGGAGAACGGGTCTCGATGGGTGAGGAAACCGTTCTCTTTGGCAAAATCTGGGATGCCATGGGCGAGCAAGCCTTGTTGGTGTATTCACCGGATCTCGTTGTCTACCATGCTGTCGGCAAGCACAACATGCGTCCGCGCTATCATCTCCACCGTTGGTTCGTGGCCGGGCAGGTCGCCTGCCGGTTGGACGCGCCCTGCGGTCTGCACGACAGAATTGCTCGCCTTCGTGCAAACGTCACGACCATACGCACGCTGATTCGGTCAGCGGTCACTGACCGGAAACACTTTTCCGATTACCGGCCGTGGATAGTCGAGCGCTTGGGACCGGTCGCGCTGGAGATAGGGCGTTTGCTGGCCTGCATAGGGCTGTACATCCCGGTGCGAAGAGCGAACCTGGCTGCGGAACTGAAAGCGGCTGGAAAGAGTGGCGAAGGTCATTCGGTTGAGGCGGTGAGATGGTTCACGTCTTGATTCCTGCGCACAATAACAAGCCTGAGGTCATCACAGTTCTCGCTTGCCTTGAGCAACAGCGATCCGTCGAACTCGACGTGCTGTTGGTGGATGATGGCTCGACGGATGGCACCCGGGAGGAAGTACGCCGACTCTTTCCCAAGGTTCGCGTGCTTTCAGGCAACGGGAGCTTGTGGTGGACCGGTGCCAACGTCATTGGAGTCGCCCATATTCTTGAGACAGCGCAGGATCGTGACTTCATTTTACTTCTCAATAATGACGTCTCTATGGACGACACCTATGTCAGCCGGTTGGTGGAATGCAGCGAATCCCTGGGCCGAGCGCTCGTCGGCTCCACAATCGTGGACGATGAACGGCGCGATCGCCTGATGGCGGGCATCCGTCTCGATCGGCGGCTGCGCATCAGTCAAAACGCCGACGCGTCGGCTATTGAACAATCTTCCTATGATGCCGATGTCGACGTCCTCCCGGGACGGGGAACCCTGGTACCCGTCGAGGTCTTTCGGCGCATCGGCACGTTTAACCGGCGCCGGCTTCCTCACTATGGCGCAGATTATGAATTCAGCATCAGAGCCAAGCGAGCAGGGTTTAGGTTGGCCGTTTCTCACTGCGCGAGAGTTTTTGCCAAACTGGGAATCACCGGCTTCTATCCTCCGGACCGACCGAAGATCTCGATCAGAGAATGCATGCGATTGCTGTGTTCAAAAAAATCGACCGCCAACCTTCGCTACTATCTCAACTATGTGTGGATGTGCTCGGAGCCCGGCTCCAGACTGCGCAACACGGTGTCCCATGGCCTTGGACTGCTATTAGATACGTTCGGTAAGACAGCAGTGGGTCTGCCACTGCAGGTCTGTATGCGGCTCTGGTTCAGAGCGGACCGAGCGGTGAAGGCCTCGTGAAAATCTTGATCGCCAATACGGATTACTCCGAGTTCCTGTGCGCGCTCTATGAAGGCACTCCTCGTTTACGCGAACAGCGCTACGACGAGCAGCTTCGGGTAAGGTATGGCAGCCGGTTCGGGGTCGCCGATTTCTACTCAAGGAATTTGCGAGCGTTAGGACACGAGGCTCACGATATCTATGTCAACAATCTGGCAATGCAACGGGCATGGATGAGAGAGCACAGCACTGGAGCCAGAGAGGCACAGGGTCGATCGTCGCCCGGAAACCTGTTGAAGTCACTAGTGGAGTATGCCGATCGGCCAATCCTTGGGCGTGTGCACACTCGTATCCGCTCTCTCCTTCAGCGTCGCGACGACGAAGGCGGCCGCATTCTTGCCGCTCAGGTGGCCTATCATCGGCCCGATGTGTTTCTGAACCAGGCGATGGACGGCATCGAC
>DASTJX010000331.1:0-4204 GCA_035716265.1 Nitrospira sp. | reverse complement strand
CGCATTCGGATTAAACATAGACGAAGGGCGAATCTATACCTCGGCTGAAGCCGAAATGCCTTCGGATGTCGCCGATGCTCGACAGCCCTGGCGGCGCCGAACCGCCAAGGGACGGCCGGGCCTCAGCCGTAAGAAGATCGTGGATGTCTTTCACGTCCGACCCGTCCCAGGCGCTTCATTTACCGCGCCGCGCCAGCGAGAATTGGCAGCGGAATTGAAGCGGGTGGTCCAATTGCTCGACGACAATCGGATTGAGGATGCGCGCCAGCAAGTCAACCGCCAGCTCATCGAACAGCTGAGTAAACGCCGGAGTGCCTTCAGCGGTCTCTTGCATCCGGTTCGTATCACCTTTGACAACGACCGCTCACCTACCGATACCGTCATGGACATACAGTCCAACGACACACCGGCCTTCCTGTATGCATTTGCCAATGCCCTGGCCATGCGCAACATCTATATCAGCAAGGCTCAATTCGCGAACGAGGCGGGAACGCTCCACGATCGCTTTTTCGTTCGTAACCGCTACGGCCAACAGATCGTGGACCCGGCAGCTCAGCAGGAACTCCGCGTGACCGCGGTGTTGATTAAGCAGTTCACTCACGCATTAACCTGGGCTCCGGACCCGGCCAAAGCCCTGGAAGCGTTCGATCAGTTTTTGGATCTCATCGTGGATCAATCTCGACATTCAATCCAAGCCTCCACCCTCAAGTTTTTGCAGGAGAAGCGCACGCTCCCCGTTCTGGCCCGGCTTCTCGGAGCCAGCGATTTTCTCTGGGAGGATTTCTTGCGGCGGCAGCATGGGAACTTACTGCCCCTCCTGCATGACTACCAGCGTTCACCACTGATCAAGCGCCGTGTTTCCCTTGCCCGCGAATTGGACGGCCTGGTGAGCCGTGCGAAAACGGACGACGGCCGTAAAGAAGCCTTGAACCGTTTCAAGGACCGCGAGCTTTTCAGGATCGACATGACCCATCTGCTCGATCCGACAAGCGGTCTCTCGGCGTTTTCGCGTGCCTTGACCCAGCTCGCCGAGGTCATCATGGCCCGGAGTCTCAAAGACTGCATGGCCAAGCTCCGCGGTCACTACGGGTTGCCCCGGTTGGAGAACAAGAAGGCCTGCCCCCTCACGATTCTTGGCATGGGAAAGTTTGGGGGGGCCGAACTGGGGTACGCATCCGATATCGAGGTCCTGTTTGTGTATGGGGGAACGGGTCAAACCAACGGCAAGGAACGTATTGCCAACAGCGAGTACTTCGAGCGTTTGGTGCAAGAACTTCTAGGATGGATCGAAGCAAAGCAGGAGGGTATCTTTCATCTCGATGTTCGTCTCCGGCCGCACGGCGGTAAGGGATCCCTGGCGAATACGCTGGACGAAGTGCGGCGCTATTACCATCCATCGGGACTGGCCGCACCCTTTGAGCGGCAAGCACTCATCAAGCTCCGAACCGTGGCAGGAGATCCGGTTCTCGGACGGCGCGTCGAACAGCATCGCGACGCGTTTGTCTACAGTGCTGACCCCTGGGACCTCTCCACCGCCCTGAACCTCCGTCGGCAGCAGATTCGGGAATGGGTCAAACCAGATCAGGTGAACGTGAAGTATAGCGCCGGCGGTCTGATTGATATCGAGTATGCCGTACAATATCTCCAGCTTATGCACGGCCATCGCCGACCGGCCTTACGACATCCCAACACCCTGCAGGCCCTGTCAGCACTGGTGGAGGCGGAGTTGATTACGCCCCAAGAAGGGGACCACCTTACAAAGGCCTATGTCTTCGTTCGCCGGCTGATTGATGGTCTTCGAATGGTGCGGGGACACGCGAAGGATCTGGTCCTTCCGGACCCGCGCTCGGATGACTTTGTCTTCCTCGCGCGTCGCTTGGGCTACACCACCGACGATTGGCAAGCTGGGGCCGATCGCCTGCAGTCCGATATCCACCGCCATATGAAAGGAACCCGAACGTTCTTCAACAGTCATTTCGGCCGACTCTAGGGACCGGCGATGCCTGGGTGCCTGCATTTACTCATAGGCTCGCAGCAGGTCCGCAACGGAAAGCACGCCGATTATGGTGCCGTCCTCGGTGACCGGCAAGTGCCGGATACTGTTCTTCTTCATAAGACTGGCGGCCTCAGAAAGGGCTTCACTGTCCTCAATCGTCACCACAGGCTTGGTCATACAACTCATCACCGTCGTGGTGTTCGGATCGAGCCCCTTGGCGACGGCTTTGCGGCTCAGATCCGTGTCGGTGATAATGCCAATGTACCGCGACCCGTCGTCGACCAGCAGGGATCCGACTTTCCATTTTTGTAAGAGGCGCCCCGCCTCTTTGATCGATGCTGATCGATGGACGCTCCTCACGTCGGGACACATGAAATCTGCCACTTTCTTCCCGTTGAGCTGATCGCTTCCCCGTTTCCCGCGATCGAACTCACGCGAGGCTCTCCGCAGCGTCAGTTGCGCCAGACAGCTTTCCAATACCTGCTTTCGTTGGTGAAGGCTCTCACGCTCGGTATCATGTGCACCACTCTCCTGGGCCTCTTCCGGAAGTAAAGCCGTTTCGCCAAGCTTGGCATAGTGATAGGCTTCGATCTCGTTTGAGAGGACACCGAACACCTGCCCGATCAAGTCCTCGGCCTCCTCATCGAACTCGTCAAGCAACCCGGCAGCGCGCCGCCGGCTAAACAGGGCGGGAAACGACCTTAAGATGTCCTGAAACTGTTCGATCTGTCGGTCAAGGGTCGGGCCGCCGGTAGAAGTCGCTTTCGATCTCTTTGGCATGATGCCTCCATAAGAAGATGTCCTTCGCCGCCAAGAATAGCGCACCCAAGGCGGTGGCTCAAGAGTCGATCTTGACCGACGAGCGGCATGGAGGACGCGGCTCACGAGGAGGCGAGTCGGTGCGGTTTCCGACAGTTCCTGAAGCCGAAAAAGCCGGCGCTCCGGCTGTAGGCCCCAGCGTCCATCACGCGGCTGGGTGAGGACGGCAAGGTCCGGCGTCATGTCGCGCAGCGCGGTTTATCCTACCTTCTTCAGCTCGGTCAGATCGACGTTCACCGTGGGAACGGACTTCGGTTTCTTGACCTCAGCCCCGCGGACGCGATGCATCTTTTCCCGGGTATGGTAGGGAATCAATCCTTCCAATATCATCGGCAGCTTGTCACAGGGTACATCTTCCATAATTTTCACCGCCAACTTGGGGTCGGTGCCAGACCTGCCGCCCACGAACACATCAACGGCGTCCACGACCTTGCCTTCGACCCTGCATTTCTTTCCCAACAGGCCGATATCAGCAACGAGGTGGTTTCCACAGCCGGCCGGACATCCCGACCAATGCATGGTGATCGGCTTGAGGTTGGATCCGAGTTTCCCATCCAGGTAGCGGGCAGTCTCGATGGCCCGGCTCTTCGTTTCGATGACGGCAAGGTTGCAATAATCGTTGCCGACACAACTGACCAAGCCCTTATGCAACGGTGATGGGTTGTAGGTAAATTGTTGCACCAGCCGTTCCTGAGCGAGATCGCCGACCTTTCGATCGGTCACATGGGGAATGACGATGCTTTGGCAAGGCGAGAGGCGAAGCTCACCACACCCATAGCGCTCGGCCAGCGCACAGATTGCGAGCAAGTCGGGTGCTGCGATGCGGCCGACCAGGACCTTTAAGCCGACATAGTTCATCCCGTGCTGTCTTTGGCGAAAGATACCGATATGGTCTCTTTCGCTCCCCTTGCGCGCATCGGTTCCGGCGGGAGAGAGCGTCCTCCCGAGGGACTGCTCTACTTCCTGTCTGAATCGATCAATTCCCCAATCCTCGAGAAGGAAGGCCAGGCGCGCTTGCGTCCGGTTCTCTCGTGGTCCGTGGTCCCGGTAGATGCGCAGCACAGCTCGGCAGACGTCGAACGCTTCGGCCGGATTCACGAAGACATTGAGCGGACTGGCGATGCGATAACCGCCTGATCCGAGCTTTCCGCCCACCAGCACATTGAACCCATAGCACTTGTCATGTCCCATGTCATGATAGGCGGGAACCAGCGCCAGATCCTGCGTCTCGGTGTGCAAACAATTGTCGGGGCAACCGGTTACAGCGATGTTGACCTTCCGCGGTAAGTTGGAATACTCGCGGTTGTTGAGAATCTCTTCGTTGAGCGCCCGTACGATCGTGGTTCCCTCGCATACCTCATCCGGACTTAACCCTGCCACCGCGCACGT
>DASTJX010000330.1:0-18441 GCA_035716265.1 Nitrospira sp. | reverse complement strand
AGGGTCGAGGGTTCAAATCCCTTTTCCCGCTCCAAACTTTTCAAGATTTTCTAGGAATTGAACCCCCCGACCAGGGAGTTGTCGAAGGGGGTGCCCCCCTTGATTTTCGTGGGGAGTGTGCGAGGGGGCTTGGCCCCCTCTGCAAGAGTCAGCGAAGCAGTATTCGGAACTCCAAACCTAGCTTGCTCGTGCCGGTGGCTCAGCGGCGTAGCCCTCTTCTTTGTGCCCTCGGATCAACCTTCAGGGGTAGCTCTTTCCTCAGTCACAGCGCTACTGGCCCCCTCTGCAAGAGTCAGCGAAGCTATCTGGAGCTGTGCTGCGACGGAGAGCCGGCGCTACCGGACCATGGGCCTGAGCAAGATCCATTCTTCCGTTGTCCAAGACAAAAGTGGAGCTGCCTGATGGACGGACAAGCGCGTGGAGGAATCGATGGCGAATCGTCAGTGCAGGTGCCGCTACTGAGACGCCCGCGCAAGCCGTTGCAAGTCCCGGATTTGCTCAACGGCCCGAACAAGCTCTCCACTGGAGAGCGACGAGTTGCCAAATCGTCCGCGGCAATAAAGTGCTGTGAGTTCTGCGACGGCTGATTCGGCCTCAGACCATGACTGTCTGACGTGCTGCATAAGTTCAGTCGGTGTCGTGGACGGCGCAATGCGAATCCCGCGCCGAGCTACGATCCGCAACATGCTTCTATAGTGCTGCACGATCTGCTGCTGCCTCCTGACTGGCACGCCTCGTGTGAAGTGCCCGGACGGCCATCGATGACGAACGGCCAATATCAACGCTGATAGGGCAATGACGGAGGCAAGCAGCAACGTCCAAGCCACGATCGGATGCGAGGCCTGCACTGGGCCGATCGATGTACGGATCAGGTGGAGTGCGGCCGCCCCAAGCGCGACGGTCCACCGAGTGACGGCATCACGTGCGGAGTCACTGCCTTCACGAAAGCTGTGAATGACTGCCATTTGATCTCTGGCACTGTACCTGATGAAGGCCCGATCCCAGTGCAGACGAATCGATTCGCCAAGCCGCTGAACACCTTCCCACATTGACGGTGATGGGATGGAGGACGTAGTCGGTGTGGGGTCGAGTGTGATCCATCCGGAATGCGGATAAAAGACCTCGACCCACGCGTGAGCGTCGCGCTGCCGGACTGTATAGTAGCCTCCGAATTCGTTCCACTCCGTTGCGAGAAAGCCCGTCACCAAACGCGCTGGTATGCCAAGAGTCCGGAGCATGATGACCATTGCGGTCGCATAGTGCTCGCAATACCCGGTCTTTCGGTGAAACAGAAAATCGTCGATCGGATGAAGGGACGTACTTGTCTCTGCGTCCAGACTGTATTGATACTCGGACTGCAGGTGGTTGAGGATGGCAGTGGTTCTTTCAT
This sequence comes from Nitrospira sp., assembly GCA_035716265.1. GTDB lineage: Bacteria > Nitrospirota > Nitrospiria > Nitrospirales > Nitrospiraceae > Nitrospira_C. The sequence goes on along the minus strand of DASTJX010000330.1, from coordinate 17,051 downwards.
GAGGAGTGACGGCTGACTCAGTGACGCGGCGCGCTAAATGCCTGACTTGATCGGACCCTTCGGGAATCTGAAGAAAGTGGTCCCGTATGGCGGACGCGTACTCGAGTTCAGCAGCCGCCCTGTCCTCCGACGAAATGCGGTGTTCGCGCGAGACAACGGAATAACGTATGCGGGACGAAGTCGTGTACGGAAGGTGCAGGCCGGCCATGCTGTCCACATGGATGCCGATAAAGTCTGCGCTCACAAACTCCGCGAACGGAGCCGCAAACAACACTGATGTATCTAATGCCTCAAGCAGGATATCTTGCCGCAACGGCTCCGACAGTTCGTGTCCGGTCCGGTTGGCGCCCGAGCGGACAGCGAATACGCCATCGGCAATGCTCCCTAAAGTTCGACGCTGACGGCTACCGGAACTCCATGACCGGCCGTTGTATTGATCGTAGGCAAGACCTCGCAGATAGAAACGCTCTTTACCCGCGTCTGCCTGATCTGGGAGCTCTACGCGCATCACAATTTGGCGATCCTCTTTCACCGACCCGATCATGCCGAGATCAACTCGTTCTGAAAATCCCGTCGTCCGTAATCCCTCTCCTCTGGGTTGTTGTAGAACGCCTATGCTGACCCGAGGAAGAATGAAGAAAATGACAAGAGTGAAGAGAAAGGTGAGAACGGCGATGCCATTGGTCAGCCAGAAAAATCTGCTCGTGATGAACCATGAGGCGCGTGACGAGACCTGCGCGACCGCCGGATTGGCCGAGGGTGGCCCGCCGGTCAAATGGTGAAGCAGCAGACTCCACACGGCTGCCAGCAGATAGAGAATGAACACCGATATGTACCAGACGTCCGTGGTCAAAGCGGCCGATGCAAGAATTGCCATCAGGGAGATGGCGTAGAGGTGACGGTAGTCACGACGATCGTGCAGCGTCATGAGCTTCACGTTCAACAGTAGGACGAGGAAGTGAATGCCCGCCGGAAGCAGTTCGCGCGATATGACCGTCAGGTCCAGGAGGAACAAAAGGAAGGCGCCAATCAACAGGCTGTTCCAAACGGACGGGGCAGCGGGGAGGCCACTGAGGACGGTTTTGCGCCCCGGCCATCCGAACGTCTGTAGGGTTGCGAAGACAAGGACTGTTAGCGTCAGAGTCGCGAGCCAAACCGGGACGCTGCGCGCGAACAGCAGGCCAACGAAAGCCGTCGCAGCAAGGACGATCGCGCTGACTCGACAAGCTTGGTTAAAAACCATGGGTCAGTCCTTCAATGTGGGAAGCATGAAGCACGCGATCGCCGGATACAGCCGCTGGAGCCTCGGGATCGCTCCACGGCAGGACAACCACTGTGTAGCCGCGGTCGGCGTCATGCCCCAATGTCAGGACGGGATTAGAGAGAGAAGAACCTGCCGCATCAGGAGCACGTCGTTCACACAGAGCCAGTAGACGCAGCATGGCGAGCAGGTGATCAGAACCGCAACCCGGACCGGAGTCCGCTTCATGGACGATCAGGCGCAACGGGTAGGATCTCTGGGACAAGTGCCAGAGAAGCGATGCGACCAAGGTAACGCTGTGTTCAAACAGCGTATTTCGCTCGTCCGGTGCGAGCGTCGAAAGCGCGATCGTTATCCGCCGCTGATCCTCGGCTTCGGTCTCTCTGACCATGAGGGTAGAAGTTCGGGCGGTGGTCATCCAATGAATCGCCCGCGAATCATCGCCGGCCTGATAGAGCCGTAGGTTGTACAACTGCGTTCCATGTCCGCGGCGGGGAAGCGACAGGCCTTGTCCCTCGCTGATGATTTCATCGACAAAGCGAAGTGAGACCGGTCTGATCGGCGGACTGACGGGAATTTCCGCGGGGACCTGATAGAGAGCTCGCTTGAGAAACAGGCCGAAGGGGAAAAGCGTTTCAGCTCTCACACAGTCGAGATACAGCTTCCCACGGGTGCTCGCTACGATGGGGTACGAGAGTAGGACCGACCGTTGCGCCGCCAAGTGATCAATGAACAGGCCCCGGTCAACGTGCTGTCCGCTCGCGACATCGGACAGGCGTAGTGAGAAACTCGGCAGCCAGCGGTTGTGATTGGTGACCGAGAGCGTTACGGTCGTTGGATCATTCGCCATGATCAAATCGGGGAGATGGCGATGAAACTCGAGTCGGCGCAAGCAGTGCTCGGACAGGAGACCGGAAATCACCACGAGGCTCAGCATCATTGCCAGCAAGAGATAAAACAGATTGTTGCCTGTATTGATGGCCGCCACACCGATGCCAACGGTGAACAGTAAAAACCGGACGCCTTCAGAGGTGAGGCGGATGGAACGGCGGGTTGCCAGATAGCGAAGTCGGGATTGGAAGCTGACGGTGGGAATGTGCCCGAATGCCTTCGTCACAGGCGCGCCTGTCCTGCAGCATCACACGGGGACGGGAATCGTTTCGACAATGTCCAGGACAATGCGCTCGGCCTGCTCGAAGCTTTGAGCACGCATGCCATGCCCTCGGCTTAGCATCACACGATGAGACAAGACAATCGGAGCCAATTCCTTGACGTCGTCGGGCAGGCAATACTCCCGGCCGCGCACAAGTGCCAGGGCCTTGGAGGCATTGTTGAGTGCCAAAGCTCCTCTGGTGCTGACGCCGAGAGACAGGAGCTCGCTTTGCCTTGTTGCATGGACAATGGCCAGCAGATACTCGCTGACACTCTCATCCATATGCACCTCCTCGATCCGCTGCTGCAATTCGAGCACGTCCTGCGCCGTGAGCACCGGGGCGAGGCTATCCGCAGGATGCATCGCATAAGGGCGGTTGAGGACCTTGCGCTCTTCCTCCAATGAAGGATATCCGATGCGTAAGCGCATCAAGAACCGATCCAGTTGGGATTCGGGCAGTGGAAATGTCCCGTGATATTCGGCAGGATTCTGTGTGGCGATGACCATGAAGGGTTGTTTCAGGGGATGCGTTTGGTTGTCCACCGATACTTGTGCTTCGCTCATCGCCTCCAAGAGGCTACTTTGTGTCTTGGGTGTCGTGCGATTGATCTCGTCGGCCAGCACGATATTCGCAAAAATAGGCCCGGGCACAAATTCAAACGCCTGATGTTGGCGGTTGAAGATGGACACCCCTACAATATCGGAGGGCAGGAGGTCGCTGGTAAATTGGATCCGCTTGAACGAACAATCGAGCGAACGGGCCAAGCTATGAGCGAGAGTGGTTTTGCCGACTCCCGGTACGTCTTCGAGCAGCAAATGCCCGCGGGCCACGAGGCACACCACGGCCATCTCAATGACCTGGGCCTTGCCCTTAATGACTCGGGCAATATTGTCCTGGATCGCTTGAAAAGGTTTCGGGACATTCATGGCAGATTATTGGCCCTAGTGGCTGGAGAATATGTCGTTGTGTGACGCTGAAGTGTAACAAAGGGTGTAGTGACGGTCAATTTTTCAACGAATTTACGCGGTGATGACCGCACTGCCCGTAGAGTTTCAGACAGCGGGAACGAGTGTCATCATCCAGGGAGGAGCTTCTTCGACCATGTCAGAGAACCGTCTCGCCGTATGACTGGCAGGCATGCCCGGAAAACATGCGCCACGGCGAATCAACACGGAACGGAAATGATAGGTCTCCGGCAGTCGTTTGGAAGGCAAGATGCGCGGGATGCTGCGGCGCAGTGGTCCCAAGCTTGCCAGCTCGAGGCTTTCGCCGATTGGCAGTGTTGCAAGCGGCTCGTAAACCGGGCTGAAAATTCTGGGCAGATTCTCGGAAGTAAAAGGCTCGTTTGCTGGACGGTATCGTTCATCCTCCAACAGTTGCGCCAAGAGTTCCCAGAACACCTGATTGTCGACGGCACCCAGAACGCCCAGTCGGCCGCCGCGCGCCAGAAGGTTTAATAAGACGAGCGGGCCATGGATGTCGAATTTCCATGGTGGAAACAGAAGTGATCGATCTCCATGTTGCACTTCGAGGGCCGGCTCACCTGCGTACCGCGTGCAGCGGTACGATCCCTTCGCCCGAACCAGTTCCCGCTCGATCACTTCAGGGGAAAGCCGCGCCGGTTCGTAGGCAAAGGTAGGAGTCGCGGGAGCCCAACAGACGGCCACGGCATATCGAGACGCAAGCCGTCCGGATTCGGCCAGCTCGTCGAAGCCGCACATGTCCTGGTCCCCGAAAAATCGAAATGAGACATCGGCTCTCGAACGAAGCGCCTGCAACCTGTCCTGACCCGGATGCAGTGGACCGCCCAATTTTGATTGAGGATTGAGACGGTCGATGCAATGGAGCAGGAGCGTTCGGTTGTGATCAGAGATCCGCGGGGCGTATAGGTCGGCGAGTTCGGTGGCAAAGGACAAATCACCGGCGCCGAACTCCACCACGGAAGGGACGTCTGCTGTGAGAAGCAAGTCAAAAGGGTTCGAATGTTCATGGAGAAAAGTCGCCACCGATTGGCCGTCGAGTGACGAGACAGGCCAACGTGCAGGCGCGTCATCAACCAAATCAAACCAGACGCACAATGCGCGGAGGGCCTTGCTCGGTGGGAGGCCGGTCAGCTCTTTGAGGCGTGGTCCCGACAGGTCCTGGATCCTGGCAACCTGGCCCTCGTTCAAGGCCGCAAGCAGTGCATCCCGCACAGGCGGGGCCAGGTCCGTCTGCCGGGCACGTTCGAGCAGACGGCCTACGGTACCGGTGAAACGGGCAGCTTCGATCAGGCGGCGCGAGCGCTCCCATTGCGAATCCCGTTCGTGTAAGAGCCTGGTAATTTGCGAGCGAAATGCTGCAAGCAACTGTGCGTGAGAGGGCATGAAAGAAAGTATGGAGATGTGATCAACAAGACGGCATGATTGTCATCACACGCGCGGCAGCATAACGGCCCTAGACCAAAGGGGTCAAGGACGGTCGTCTTGCAGCCTGTGCCAGAGAAAGAGCAGAATCGGCCAAAGAATCAGTTATCACCGCCGGAGAGCGCACACGATGATCGCCGCTGGATTTATGATCGGTTTGCTGTTGGTAACGGCCGGCTGTGCGGCCACGGACACGTCCGCGTCTCCGACGCCTCGAGCCACCGAATTCCGGGAAGGCCAAATCATCGAGACGGCAAACGGCCTATCGATTTCTTTGGAGCAGCTGGTCAGTCATCTGCTCCAGCAAGACGTCGTCTACCTGGGAGAGGAACATCATAATCGCTTCCATATCAATTCAGCCTTGTCCATCTTGAACAGTCTTTCAGCTGCTGGCCGCCGGCCGGTCCTGGCTATGGAGATGTTCGGTTGGGACGCTCAGCCTCTGCTGGACCGGTATGCCGGGGGGGACGATTTGAGTCGCCAAGACTTTTTGAGCCAGGTTGGATGGACGCAAAACTGGGGAGGTGCGTTTGAAACCTATGAGCCGCTTGTCGCCTTCGCCAAAAATGATCATCTGGGATTGGTGGCGCTCAATCCGCCCAAATCCCTCGTGAGGCTTGTAGCGCGGAAGGGTCTGGATCACGCCAGGGAGGAGGCGGATTGGAATCGTTGGAAGATGCAGGATGAAACGATTGTCGACGATCCGCTGTATCGGCAGAGGATTCTTGACCAGCTGCGTGCGTGTCATGGCGGCGGAACGGATGACATGTACCGGACGATGTATGAAGCGTCGATGGTGCGTGATGAGGGCATGGCTCGGACAATCGCGGCTTTGGTCGAGTCCATACGTGAACGATCGGATGCGTTGGCGGGCCCTGTCGTCAGCTATACGGGCGGGGGACATGTGCAATACAACCTGCCGGTTGCCAGCCGAGTTGTGCGGCGGTTATCCGGCAACGTCCGACAAAGCAGTCTCTACATGACGTCATTTGAGCGGGGACGACTTGAAGACGTCCGGGAGATGCTCGACGGCAAGATCGCCGATTATGTCTGGCTCACTCCTGTAAGCAGTGAGGGAATGCCCGCTCGCTGTCGCTGAATTGACGCGATGTCAAGAATCGCTCCATTCTTGACACTTTCGGCATGGCGTTTCACACTAGGGGCATGCGTTGAGAGTTCCGGCAGCGCCTCGTTCCGTGTGGGACCATCTGCATGCGAAACAAGATTCCCTGTTCGGCCGAACGATTGAGTCTCTTGGATCCTCCGATGATCCAAGGCGTCGTCGACCGCAACGCGTTCCATCTCGGTAATCAGTACTTGTCCGAAAACCGCGTGCGCATCGTCGACGCCAATGAGGCGCAAATCTCCTCGGCCGTGATCGGCAACTCCGGCCTGTATGAGCAAACCATTCGATTGAAAGACGGCCACTTGGTGTCGAAGTGCAGTTGTTCGCTGCCAGAAGAGCCGATGTGCCGCCATTGCATTGCCGTTCTTCTGGAATATCATCGGTGGGTGCAGCCGCGAACAAAAAAGGCGAGGCAGAATCCGGTCCCGATGTCTGCTGAGGCCTCCAATGGAAATATCGTTCCACCATCGAATTTCACAGCGGATCTCAAGTTAAGCGAGGTCATGGCTTTTATCGAATGGTTGAATCCGGCGATGCAGGCGTTGGAAAAGGGTCAACCGCTTCCCGAGCAGTCGCGCTTGAGCGGCGACCTTGCCGTCTGGGTGCAGACCATCCGGACCCTGGAAGAACGACGCCGTGAAAGTGAAGAGATCCAGCTGACACTGGAATCGGAGCAGCGGGAGCGAGAAGCCTACGTGGAGCGGATGACTCAGCAACTTCAAGCCTCGATGGCTGAAGTCAAAGCGGCTCAGTCACAGCTGCAACAACTTCAACAGGCAGTCGCCGCTTATCAGGACATGTTCGTCAAGGTTGCAGAAATCGCCTCAGAGGTGGGCGGATATGACAGTCAGATCAAGTCAATCGCGGGTGAACTGATCTCCAAAGGCACCCAGCTTGATAAGCTCGCCAATTCGTTTCGAGAAGTGGCCGTCGCGTTGAAGACCATAGCGAAACCAGGCTCCACCCAGTAAATCATTTTCAATAACTCCGCCGGTCATGTCTGTTCATTCCCCTTGCGCCCGGTTAAGCGATTTCAGTACAATGCGCCTCGTTTCAGTCATTACATCGAGGGAGGGATATCTATGAGCAAGATGTGGGGACGGGTCAGTGCAGTTGCGGGCACGTTCGTGATCCTTGGCGCTTCCTCCGTGTTGGCCAACGAGCCGAAGGGTGGCGCGCCGGACTATAGCGGCATCAGCACCATGTACTACGCACTCATCGGATTAGTACTCGCCTACGGCGTGTACGACACATTCTTCAAGAAGAGCTAACCCCTGTCTTTGACCCCGGGCTCAGCATCTTGAGTGAGCCCGGGCGATCATCTCCAGTCACACTCTTAATCGCGTACCAGCAGAGGCGTGACCGTCTCCATGACCAAGTCTGCAATGATACGATAGCCTTCGCTCGTCGGGTGGATACCGTCCGGTTGATTCAGTGAAGTAGATCCCGCCACACCTTCCAGAAAGAAGGGAATCAGCGGCAAGCGGAACTGCTTTGCCAAGGCGGGATAGATAGACTCGAAACTTCTTGTATATTCCGTGCCATAGTTGGGGGGAAGTTTCATGCCGGCGAGCACGACGAGTACAGATGCATCCCGGCACCGTTGGATAATCTTCTCAAGATTTGCCTTGGTTTCTTGCAGCTTAAGGCCACGAAGCCCGTCGTTGGCTCCAAGTTCCAGAATGACGATCTCCGGGCGGCTTTTCAGGACCCAATCTACTCGCCGCAGGCCGCCTGCCGTGGTATCCCCGCTCACGCCCGCGTTGATCACACGGTAGCGGAGGCCTCGGGAATCAAGCCGACGCTGTAACTGGGCAGGGTAGGTCTCTTCGGTCGCCACGCCGAGACCGGCCGTCAAGCTATCGCCAAAGGCGACAATGCGCGGGCGGTCGTTGTGACTACCCGCACCTGCGGAGTGTGTGATAGAGGGCGACGTTGTGATAAGCAACAGAGTGATGAAGCTTGCCGCACACGCCTGGCTGAATGCTCGGAGAGTCATCGGACTCCAGTATAATATCATCTGCTCGGTCTCAGTGAGGAGCGAAGGTATATGATCGACATCCGACATCTTTCCATGCGACTCACAGCAGGTGGACGACCGGTGACCATACTCGACGACGTGACCCTGTTGATTCCTCCGAAACAAATGGTTGCGGTGATGGGACCATCAGGGAGTGGAAAGTCGACCTTGCTCGGACTGATCGCGGGCCTGGATCGGCCGACCGAGGGAACCATCGTTCTGGACGGAAGCGATATCACCACTCTGTCGGAAAGCCGGATGGCCCGTTTCAGGCGCATGAAAATAGGATATATTTTTCAGTCCTTTCACCTCATTCCCACCTTGACAGCCCTCGAAAACGTGCTCGTTCCCTTGGAACTCGCCGGCGAGGTTGCTGCGACGGATCTGGCGATGGAGCTCTTGCATGCCGTGGGATTGCAGGACCGAGTGCATCATTATCCCGTGCAGCTTTCCGGCGGGGAGCAGCAGCGGGTGGCCGTCGCCAGAGCTTTTGCGTGCCGCCCGCCGATCCTTCTTGCCGATGAACCCACCGGAAACTTGGATTCGCAAACCGGACGCCATGTCATGGATCTGTTGCTTTCCCTTCATCGGGATTATGGAACCACACTGGTGCTCGTGACGCATGACAGGGCGATCGCGTCCTTGATGCACCGGGTTATCGCATTGCGCGATGGGCGCATCGAGTCCGATGACCTCATCGCCGAGGCTGAGAGCCGGCAGGAGCCTGCGTGGTGAACCGGTTCATGTTCTCGATGGCCTGGCGGGAGACTCGAGGGGCTTGGCGTCATTTTGTGTATTTTCTCGTCTGCATTGCCGTGGGAGTGGGCGCGTTGGTGGGCGTCTCTCTGTTCGGCACCCACGTTGATGATGCCGTGTCCAGGCAGGCAAAGGGCCTCCTTGGAGGGGACCTGGAAATCCGCTCCTCGCATCCGTTGACGCAGGAGAGCCGGGCGATCGTCGACTCCCTACATCAGCGTGCAGTTGATACCACCCATGTCACCGAACTGGTGGCCATGGCGGCTCGTGCAGATACGGCAGGGTCCGGACGCACCACTCAAATCGTGGAACTCAAGGCGGTCGATCCAGGCTATCCCTTGTATGGCGTGTTGAACCTTGAGCCGGCTCTCCCGCTGGAGCGCCTGCTTGATCCGGTGCCTACGGCATGCGGAGGCTGCCAAGGCGTCCTCGTGCAGGAGGCGCTGTTGCTTCGCATGGGGATTCGGATCGGCGATCGATTGAAGCTCGGGAAAGCAGAATTTCTCATCACGGGTCTCGTGCGAACGGAGCCGGATCGGATGGCCAACGCCTTCAGTCTGGGGCCTCGTGTCATCGTCTCGCAGGCCGGGTTGCAGTCTGCCGGGCTCGTGCAGCGGGGAAGCCGCGTCCGCGAGCGGGAGCTCCTACGGTTGCCGCCGGGAATGCCGCTGGAGCCACTGCGGGCTGAACTGCGAGGCCGCCTGGCGGCCGACCACGTGCGCATCTCCGGGTATCGCGACGCCCAGCCCCAACTGAAGCAATTCCTCGAGCAACTCGCGCGCTATCTCGGTCTGATCGGTTTGACGGCGTTGTTCATCGGTGGCCTGGGCGTCGCAATGTCGATTCATGCCTTCATGCAGGAGAAGATGAAGACGATCGCCGTACTGAAGACGCTGGGGGCAGACTCCGCCGCGCTGATCAAGGTGTATGTCGTGCAAGCCATCGGCCTGGGACTCATAGGCAGTGGAGCTGGCCTATTGCTCGGAATCCTATTGCAGCGTTGGCTTCCTCCACTGCTGGCCGGTGCCTTTGTCACCGATGTCCTTGACCAGTTGGGAGTCTCAGCCGAGCTTTCATTGGTGTCGATCGGGCCTCTCTTGAAAGGCGGCGCCATGGGACTGCTGACCACCGTACTCTTCGCCTTGTGGCCTTTATTACGAGTGCGCGAGATCAGCCCTGCTGCCATTTTTCGTCGAGAAGTGGTTGGAGGTGTCGCGGACGAACAGAACCGCCGCCTCGGGTGGTGGATTCGATGGGGATTGAATGACAAAGCTCACGTGGCGATTGGAGGAGCCATTTTAGCCGGCCTCGGGGCGCTCTCGATCTGGCAAGCCGGTTCGTTGAAAATCGGTGGAATGTTCATCGGCGGATTGACTGTAGCCATGCTGGTGATCTTTCTCTGCGCACGCGTGCTGATCAGAGCGCTGGGAATGATGCCGAGACCAGCGTCCCTAAGCCTGCGGTATGCCGTCGGCAATCTTTTACGACCCGGTGGACACACAGCCGGCGTGCTCGTGGCCATTGGAATCAGCGTGATGGTGATTATGACAGTCTCCTTGGTGGAGCGTGCTCTGCTCCGACAGGTGGGAGACAATCGTCCGGTGGATGCTCCGACGTTCTTCTTTATTGATGTGCAGGTGGATCAGACGGAAGGCTTTGCCAAGCTCGTCCAGCAATTGACGATGGGAAAGCGACCTGAAATGACCCCGCTCGTGCGGTCACGCCTCCATGCCGTCAACGGCGAAGTCGTAAGGGTTGAAGAGGAGCGGGATCAGGAGGAGCGACGTGATGAGAGCAAGGAGGAGCGTCGAAAGCAATGGTACCTTTCGCGCGAATACGTTCTCACGTTCCTTGATCAACTTCCCAAAGGCAACGACGTCGTAGCCGGCACGTGGTGGCAGCCCGGCCAGCGTTTTTCACAACCGCAGGTCTCGATTGAAGAAGAAGCCGCCAGATCGCTGGGCTTGGTCGTGGGGTCCCACGTGGAATTTGACATTCAAGGGGCGACCATCGCCGCAGAGGTTTCAAGTATTCGCAAGGTCGACTGGGGTAATTTTTCGACGAATTTCTACATGATCATGTCTCCTGGATCGCTGGACGGAGCTCCCGTGACGTATGTGGCCACGATCCATGTGAGTCCGGAACAGGAAGTGCCCTTGCAGCAGGCCGTCGTGGCGGCGTTCCCGAACGTCAGCGCGATTCACGTGGGGGATGTCCTTCGAAATTTTGCAAGCGTTCTGGATCGGCTCGCCTTGGCCATTCGGGCTGTGGCAATGTTCTGCGTCATGACCGGAGGCCTCGTCCTGGCAGCGGCGCTCGCGGCGACGAGGTATCGGCGGCTGTACGAATCGGTGGTTTTGAAGGCATTGGGCGCGACTCGAAGTCTGATTGCCCGGATCTTTGCTTTCGAGTATGCCTTGATGGGGGTCGTGGGGGGAATACTTGCAGCCGGATTATCGAGCGCCTTGTCTTGGCTTGTTCTGACCTATGTCTTCGACCTATCGTGGGGGCTGCATCCTATGGTCCTCCTTACGGGACTCTTGTCCACGATGGTCCTTACGTTGGTCGTTGGCTTACTCAGTACATTTCGTATTTTAGGGCAGAGGCCATTGGCCATCCTACGGCATGAGTAGGCTGCTGAAACGATGAAGTTCTCACCCGTCCGACCCCGGCGGCGTTTTTCCACCCGCCCAACCAACCGATTGCATTGCAATCGATTTCCCGGGGACGCACCTTCAGCGAGCGTCGTGACTCCTGCGACGTACGTCACGATGTACGTCGGTCGCCGCGATCCTGCGGCCTTTTGAGGGAGCCTGTTGGTGAGGCGTGACCTCTCTTCAGTTGGCCACGATGCGAGATAGTCCGCCTGTCTGAGTCAGAATGTATAATTCACCACGCGCGTCCTCGCCGAAGCTGGTGATCTGACCTCCCGTGCTGAGCAACGGCCACGTGTTCTGTGAGCTCGGTCGTTCGCCTTGGAGCTGAAAGCTTCTGACAAATCCCGCGCAATAGTCCGCGTAAAAATAGCTGCCGTTCAGCGCCGGATTCAGGGTGCCGCGATAGACGTAGCCGCCGGTAACCGAACAGGCACCGGCGTCATGGCTGTAATCCAGGATGGGTGGCGTGAGTCCGATGCTATTACAGCCGCTTGGCGGATTGAAGCAGGCAAAACCTTCCATGATATTCCAGCCGAAATTGACACCCCGTCCCGCATTGGGGCCGACGACGGCATCGACTTCTTCACGCTGGTTCTGGCCGACATCGCCGATGTACAACACTCCGGTCGAGCGGTCAAATGAGAAGCGCCAGGGATTGCGGAGGCCAAAACTCCAGACCTCCGGAGCTCCTCCGGTCCCGTCAGCGAAGGGGTTATCAGTGCCGCACGCATTGCCCGTCTCTGGATCGAGACGCAGGATCTTGCCTAACAGCGAATTGGTATTCTGCGCATTACCATTCGGATCCCCGCTTCCACCGCCGTCTCCTATGCCGGCGTAGAGGCAGCGATCCGGACCGAATGCAAGCATGCCGCCGTTATGGTTTTGATTGGTGGGGTGGGCGATAGTCTTGAGAATGGCCTGTGCGCCGGCATTCGCGATGTCGGGATTCGAACTGACGCCGTATCGAGCAATGACAATGTCGCCCGTGCTGTTCGTGTAGTGGATATAGAAGCGCCCGTTGCCGGCATAGTCGGGATCGAAGGCCATCCCCAGCAGTCCCTGTTCGCCACCGGTGACAATGAGCCCTGAGACGTCGAGAAATGGAGTCGACCGCGGCGTGCCATCGAGCGAGTTAAGGATTCTGATCAGGCCGCCTTGCTCGACAATAAACAGGCGAGCCACATCCCCGGTCGGGGCCGTGAGAAAAACGGGCGAAGAGAGCACCGCCGTGACGGTCTGTAAGCGCAAACTATTGGAAGTGGCGGGAGGGGGACTGGCGCCGCCACCTCCAGCCTCATCACTGCCGTTGCAAGCGGCCATGAGTGTGGCAAGCGCGACGCCAAGGCAGCAGACCAAACCGGCTGGTGAAGACATGCTACCAGACTACTATGAGACTTTAGCCGGCTCAACCGGGAAAATGGTTTGAGCCATGTTGGGCGCCTACCGATTGTTCCGCAGAAACTCCTGAAGATCGCGCCGGCTTCGTTCGCCGAATGAGACGCCAATTCGAAGCTGCTCGAGATATTGTTCGAGCGTCTTCCCGCCCAGGTCGACTTGACGGGCCTCAAAGAACTCACGGACGTCTCGTTCAAGCTCAGGCTTACAGAACCCCGTGATGCCCCCGCACATCCGGCGGAGACCCTGCTTGGGAAACCGGCGGTCCATCAGATCCCAATTTGTCTTCACGAAGCGCCATCCCTGTTCACGTCCGTACACAGAGCTCATCACTGCACTGATCATGAAGGGCGCATCTTGAAGACGAATCTCTCCGTTGAGGGTCATAGCCAATGTCCTGTCGAGGAGAGCGGTCTGCTGAAACATCGCCAAAGAGAACAGATACCTCCGTTCCTCCTGAGGCGTGACGGCCGTTTTGAAGCGCGCCCGGAAATCCTCGTAGCGGGCTGCATCACCGACGAATGCAAGAATAGAAACCAACGCCGGAAGGAGGTTCGGATCGATCGCAGCGGGATCTTTCCGCGCTGTGGCGTAGAGTTCATTGGCGCGCGCTTGGGTTGTCGGGTCATTGCCCAGTCGTCCCAGGGCGCCGATGAGTTCACCCCTGAGCTGTCGCGTCAGGTCACTTTCCCCCGGTCGGGTCGTCCAACCGACAGCCGCAGCGGCCTCGCCGACTCTGGAGCGGACGAACGCTTCGAGGCCGGCTCGATCCGCCGGTTCGATGATTCGATTGAGGAAGGAAAAGGAATCAATGAGGACGGCCCAGACATTTTTGTCTCGCTCCAGCGCGAAGCGGCCGGTTAGATCCAGATAGTCAGACAGCGGCATCAAGCCGGCGACTGTCGTCGCCCAGGCGTCGTTGACGAGATTCAATCGCTCGATCGGGGCCAGCTTCTCGAGACCGGCCTCGAGCAACCGTTTCAACAAGTGGGGGCCGTACCGTACACGGTAGAAGCCATGTCCGCCTTCATTGACGAGGATGAATTGCGTGTCAACCGGACAGTTCACGCTCAATCGGGTATCCGTGAGCAACACCCGCCGGACCTCCGCTTCGGCTCCTCTCTGCACCCGCAGCTGCACCGGGACCTGCCAGGTGGCCGGCGGCGGATCGGGAAGATAGCTGAAGCGTTGTTGACTCAACACCAGTTCGCTTTGTTTCGTAAGTTCGGCCGTGACCAGCGGATACCCGGGTTGAAAAATCCACCCATCCATCAGGTCGGGGACGGCCTGATTCGAGGCTTTGCCAATTGAGACCCAAAGGTCTTTTGTATCGGCATTGCCGTAGGCATGCGTCCGGAGATACTCGCGCACACCGTCACGAAACACGGTCGGGCCGATGTGCTGCTCGAGCATGCGAAGGACGGAAGCGCCTTTTTCGTACGTGAGGACGTCGAACATGGCCTCCGCGTCCTTTGGCGCACGGACGGGAAATTCGATGGGACGCGTGCTGTGCAGCCCGTCGACGGCAAACGCCGCTCCACGGGAGGCGCCAAAGGCATCCCAACGCTTCCATTCCGGCTTCCAGTTGTCCACGGCCAGCATTTCCATGAACGTCGCGAACGCTTCGTTTAACCATAGTCCATTCCACCAGGACATCGTGACCAGATCACCGAACCACATGTGCGCGTTTTCATGTGCGACCACGTCGGCAACCCGTTGGAGTTCGCCGTGCGTGCCGGTTCGTTGGTCAACGAGCAGCGCAGTCTCCCGAAACGTAATTGCGCCGAGGTTTTCCATGGCTCCGGAGGCAAAGTCCGGGATGGCGAGAAGGTCAAGTTTGTCCCCGGGATAGGGAATGCCGTAGTAGCGCTCGAAAAAGAGCAGGGAGGCTGCGGCGATGTCTTGTCCGAACGCCGTGAGGTGCGTCTTGCCGGGTACTGTCCATAGCCGTATCCGGGTGTGACCCACGGCTGAAGGAGCACTGGCTTCCATCCGCCCGACGACGAAGGCCACCAGATAGGTCGACATGTTAATCGTGTCCGCAAAGCGCACAATTTTCTTTTCCCCTTCACGCGCTTCAGAAACGACGACGCTGTTGGAGACTGCGGTCAAGCTCTCATCAATGACGAGCGTTGTGGAGAAGACGGCCTTGAAATCGGGTTCGTCCCAACAGGGAAAGGCGCGTCGCGCGTCTGTTGCTTCGAATTGCGTTGCCGCGATCGTCTGTTGGTTGCCCTGTTGATCCGTGTAGGTGCTTCGATAAAAGCCGCGAAGTTTATCGTTGAGGGTGCCGCGAAAGCCGATATGCAGCTGCCATGCTCCCGGGGCGAGTGGCTCAGCGGTGGTCAGCCGACAGCGTTGCAGCGATTCGTCGAGCGAGACTGATGCGGTCTGTCGCCGCCCCGCTGCCTCGAGAACGGCCTCGTCGATGGCCAACTCGAGCGCATTGCAGACAATGACGCGCGTCGGCTGCAGCACCGTCAATGCGATGGTCGCATGTCCGTGAAACGTGGCGCCGGGAAGATCCGGCTCGAGTGTGAGGTGATAGCGTGTCGGACGTACATGCCGTGGGAGCCGGTAAGGATCGTCAAGACCGTCAGTGACCTCGTTCATAGCTTTCCCTTTCGATGCAGCTGGTGCAGCGTCAACTCTGGGCGGGGGGACGTGGCGGAGGCACGCGATTATCGGAACGGCCAAGAGAAGGCCCGTATTTCTGGCAAGCCGCAGCAGCGTTTCACGTCTCGTGATCGTCCTTTCATCCCCGCTTGACGTGATGAATCTCCGTTCGCTCGGGGGTTCCTACGATCAGGACGTCGGTTCGGCCGACAAAGAGACCGGCCTCCACCACACCGGGAATCCGGTGAAGCGCTGTTTCCAATTCATCCGGTCGGTCGATCCGTGCCAGATGAACATCCACAATCAGGTTGCCCGACTCGGTCTGGAAGCGTGCACCCTCTCGTTCCCTGAGGACGACGCGGCTTCCGGTGAGTTCCTCGATTCTCCGTGCCGTGCTGCGCCAACCGAAGGGGACGACTTCAACAGGCAGCGGAAAGGCGCCTCCTAACACAGGCACCCGCTTGGTGAAATCAACCATCACGACGAACTTCATGGCGGATGCAGCGACAATTTTCTCTTTTAACAGCGCTCCGCCACCACCCTTGATCAAGTTGAATGCGGGATCAACTTGGTCGGCACCGTCGAAGGCGACATCGATCGCGCACTGGAAATCGGCGTCAATGATGGCGATGCCGCACTGGCGGGCGAGCATCGCGGTCTCCTGTGACGTTGAGACGCCGCGCAGGTTCATGCCGGCCTTCACTTTTTCGCCCAAGGTCATGATCAGGTGCTTGGCAGTCGAACCGGTGCCCAATCCCAGAACCATGCCGTCTTTCACGAGCTCAACGGCCTTCACCGCGGCGGCATGTTTAAGCGTGTCGAGGTCAGACGTGCTCATGCGTGCGCCAACCGGACCGCCGTCGATGCGGCGCCGAGAAGGCCGGTGTGCTGATTCATGACGACGTGTACGGGGATTGTGCCCATCAGACGCTTGTAGCGACCTTTGTTTGTGAAGGCTTTCATGAACGTACCATCTTTCAGTTTTGCCAAGAGCTTCGGAGCGATGCCGCCTCCCACATAGACCCCATTGATGGCCATGGCTTTGAGTGCCAAATTCCCTGCCTCTGCACCATAGATAGAGGCAAAAAGATCCAAGGCTTGTTTGGCAATCTCGGCGTGGCCGTTCAATCCTGCCTCGGCGATTTCGGCCGCGGGGTCGCCGGCTTTGATTTTCTCAGCCAGCCAGGTCGGCTCGTTTCGCTTCGCATCGCGGAGAAATTCATAGATGGCATGAAGACCGGGTCCCGAGAGAACCCGCTCATAACTGACATGCAGATACTGGCTGCGGATGTATCGGAGGAGTTCGATCTCATGATCGCTGTTTGGAGCAAAATCCGCGTGACCGCCTTCCGACGGGAGGGGTTTATAACGCGTCCCGTCCCAGAACAGGATGGATTCACCCAGACCGGTCCCCGCCGCAATGAGCGCAATTGCCTGCTTTTGCACTGGCGGCGTCCCCTGGTTCAGGGTCACCACCTCATCGGCATGGAGGAGTACAATGCCGTGCGCCATCGCCTCGAGATCGTTGAGCAGCTGTACGGCGGGTAATTCGAACCGCTTGGCCAGTGCCGCACCATCAACCACCCAGGGCAAGTTGGTGGTTCGACTATGATTTTGAATGACCGGTCCAGCCACCCCAAAGCAGGCCGCGCGAATGGGTG
>DASTJX010000329.1:0-6185 GCA_035716265.1 Nitrospira sp. | reverse complement strand
CGGATTTCGGTCAACGGCTCTGCAGCGGCCGGTGAAGCCGAGTTGATCGTGAGTAAGGGGCAGGGACCGCTGGTAAGACTCGAGGTCAGCGACGACAGCCGGCTCTTGATCATGAGCGGGAAGCCGATCAACGAGCCAATCGCCCGCTATGGCCCTTTTGTGATGAACACGAAGGCTGAGTTGGTTAAGGCGGTTGAGGATTATCAGGGAGGCAGGATGGGACATTTGTCCTAACATATGCGAATAAGGCCGCAGAGCGGACTTGACTGCAGGTGAACGTGGACCAGCGTGTCTAAGGAAAGACTGCGAAGCAATCGGTGGGTCGGGTGAGTGCACAAGCATCGCCGGCGGGGTGGGTGACGTGGACGGGCGCGTGTCGGCGCGCCGGGGTGGGTGGGTGAGATTGTGGGGCCTTTGAGCATCCGTAATATGGGAATTTGAGATGGATCATCAGAATGCCAGTATTACTGTCGATGTGTATTCGGATGTGGTCTGCCCGTGGTGTTACGTCGGCAAGCGGCGATTGGAGCGAGCTCTGTTACAGCTCCCCACGGTTGCAACGCAGGTCGTCTGGCGGCCGTTCCAATTGAACCCGACGATGCCCAAGGAGGGCATGACTCGGCGGACCTATCTTGAAGCAAAGTTCGGGAGCTTGGACTCTTACTACCGGCTCGAGGAGCAGGTCGCTGCCGCCGGAGCGTCGGAGGGAATATCTTTCGCATTCGAGAGAATGCGTAAGACGCCGAATACCTTTTGGGCCCATCGCCTCATTTGGTATGCCGGGGAGCACGATCGACAGAACGCGGTCGTAGACGCGCTGTTCAAAGGATATTTTGAACAGGGGGCCGACATTGGATCGCCTGCGGTCCTGACCGACCTGGCGGCATCCGCCGGCCTGGATGCCGCCCAGTTCCTGCAGACAGACGAAGGAGCGGCGAATGTCATAGCCGAGGAGGCGGCAGGGCGACGTCTCGGCATCCGGGCAGTCCCCTACTTTCTCTTGAACAAGAGCTACGGCATCTCAGGCGCGCAACCAGTCGACGTGTTCGTCGGCGCGATGAAAAACGTCCATGCACGACAAGCCGAAGATCAACTGACCAGAAAGTAATTTATGTCCGTTCAGGTTTACGGCTGCAACCACATTGTGATCGAAGTGACCGATGCAAAGAAGGCGGTCCAGTTCTATTCCGACGTCTTCGGACTCAAGATGCTGCGTGGCGGCGAAGGGGCGGCCTGGTGCAAGCTGGGCGAACATCAGTTCATGGCGATCTTTGAAGTGGAGAAACTCCAACCCGACCGAGTCAAACATTTCGGCTTGATGGTGCGGGACACCGAGCAAATCAATACCGTCCGGCGCAAGCTCACAGGCAAGTACAAACTCAAATTGCATCCAGGCTTCCGTTGCGACTTTCGGGATCCGTGGGGAAACCGCATCCAGGTTGGAGACCTGTCCGACGAATCCCTGGTCTGGCTCCTTCCCTATCAAGAGGTTCAAAAGGCTGGCCTGATCTTCGCCAGGGCTCCGAAAAGGCGGCGCCGAGGTTGAACCATGACCAGACGCGGCCATACCGCCCAGGAATTGCTTCAGCTGTCGACGGCTCTGCTGCGTTTACACAAGTCGTTGCTCGATGGGGAGCGAGCGGCGTACGAACGCCTGCACGGTCCGATACCTTCTAATGGAGCGTTCCTGCAGCTCGTGCTCGGACATCCGTCATTTGCCTGGTTGCGGGACCTGTCGCGGTCTATGTCACGATTGGACGAACTGGCTGAAGCGAAGGAGACTTCTCCCGCTGAAGCGCTTCGCGCTCAAAGGGCGTCGCTCCGGACACTCCTGACGCCCATGAAGGACGGAGAAGAATTCAACCGGCGGTATCACGACGCCCTCGAGCGGAACCCGGATGCCGCGCTCGCGCATGCGGCGGTATTGGATTTGCTCCCTGAGCCCCTCCGGAAAGGAGAAGCTGTATGAAAGCCCAGTATCTCGGCCATGTGGTGTTTTACGTCAAAGATCTGGAGCAATCGCTTGCGTTCTATCGCGACTTATTGGGGTTCAAAGAAGTCGGACGGATTTTCGGCGGAGCCGCCGCTGCATTGACCTCAGGACGCACGCATCATGAGTTGCTGTTGATCCAAGTGGGCGATGCGCCTCCTCCTCCTTCGGGCCGCCGCCGGGGTCTGTATCACATCGGCATCAAAGTCGGCGACAGCCTGGAAGACTTGCGCCTGGCGAAGCGTGAACTCGAGCAAGCGGGCATTGCTATCGACGGGATGAGCGACCACACCGTCAGCCAAAGCCTGTACCTTCGGGACCCCGACGGCAACGAAGTAGAGCTGTACGTGGATGCCGATGAGGCGGTGTGGAAAGCGGACCCTGCCGCGGTGCTGTCGCCGATCAAGGCACTGCGGCTCTAGCCCCTTGAGTCATCATTGATCCTTAGGCCATACTGAGCGCCTATGGATCAGTCTGCCTCACCGTGTGAGACCCTGGGAGAGCGGTATCAAGCGCTCCTTGAGGTTGCCGAAGCCATTTCCGCACACCGCGATGTACATGAGCTGTTCCGGGATCTTGCCCGACGTCTCCCCCGCGTGGTGCAGGTGAATTTCGTCGCGCTTTCCTTGCATGATCCGACCGGCAACCGCATGCGCCTCCAGACTATTCAAGCGAATGTCCCGGCTGATCTGGTTGGCGGCCATGAAGAGCCGCTCGATGAAACTCCGGCCGGATCAGTCTGGCAGTCGCAACAGCCGATCCTCGTGGCTGATCTGGGCGGAGAGCTCCGCTGGCCGAAGGTCACCCAACGGATGCAGCAGGATGGGGTCAATTCGTTTTGCGTGGTGCCGCTGACCACGGCTGTCAGGCAATTGGGGGCGATGGGCTTTGCAAGTCTCCGCAAACACGCATACGGAGAGGGAGACCTGGAGTTTCTTCAGGAGGTGGGAAAACAGGTCGCGGTGGCGGTGGACAACGTGCTTCATCATCAAGACCTCCTTCGCGATCGCGATCGACTCCGCCTGCTTTTGGAGGTCACGGAATCCATTGCTTCGCATCGAGATCTGGCCGAGTTACTGCGAGACCTAGCCCAACGCCTGCCTTCCATCGTTCCGTTCGACTATATCAATATCGTCTTGCACGAGCCGGCCCGTCAGGTCATGCGTCTCTGGCTGCTGGTCGCCTCAGTGCCCAGCACGATCAGCCCCGGCCTGGAAACGCCGGTGGAAGAGTCACCGGGCGGATGGGTGTGGACTCATCAAGAGCCCCTGACCGTCAACGATGTGTCGCAGGAACACCGTTTCCCCAAACTGATGTCGATGTTGCAGGAGAACGGCGTCCAGTCCTTCTGCGCAGTCCCGCTGACGACGGCGCAGCGCCGGCTCGGGGCCATGGGATTCGGAAGTTTACAGCAGAGGACCTATCGGGACACTGACCTCCACTTCATGCAACAGGTTGCAAAGCAAGTGGCGGTTGCCGTGGACAACGCCTTCAATTCTGAGACCACCAGAGCGTATCAACTGCAGCTGGCACGTGAGCGAGATCTGCAGCGTCTCTTGCTCGAAGTGAACAACGCCGTCATTTCACATCTCGAATTGCGTGATCTTCTCAGGGCCGTGTCTATCAGCCTCAGCCGCGTGGTTCCCCACGACCTCGCGGGATTCGCCCTGTTCGATCAAGACACACAACGGCTGCTGGCCCACGCCCTGGATTTTCCCACTAACCAGAGCTTCGTCGAAACGGGACAGGCGATCCCCCTGGAGGGAACGCCGGAAGGTCGGGCGTTCACGTCTCGACAGACCGTGCTCATCAGAAATATCGACACAGCCGAGTTCCCCGCCGACATCATGAAGCGGGCGAAAGCTGAAGGGTTGCGGTCCGGATGTGCCGTCCCGCTGGTTTCTCATGGGAGAGTGCTCGGCACATTGAGCGTGGTCAGCATGCGTGAAGAAGCCTTTAGCGAGCAAGATGCGGAACTCCTCACGCAAATCGGCGCACAGGTGGCCATTGCCGTGGAAAACGCCTTGGCCTACAAACAAATCGCTCAGCTCAAGGATAAGTTGACCGGAGAGAAGCTGTACCTCGAGGAAGAAATTCAGACCGAATATAACTTCCAGGAAATCGTCGGTGAAAGCCAGACCCTTCGCCGCGTCCTGAAGGACGTGGAAACGGTCGCAAGAACCTCCTCGACCGTCCTGATTCTGGGGGAAACCGGAAGCGGAAAGGAATTGATCGCCAGGGCCCTGCACAATCTCAGCGATCGGCGCGAACGCACATTCGTCAAGCTGAATTGTGCGGCCATTCCAACAGGTCTGCTCGAAAGCGAACTGTTCGGCCATGAACGAGGAGCGTTCACGGGCGCAATCGCAACCAAAGTCGGCCGGTTCGAAACGGCGGACCGGGGGACGCTGTTTCTGGACGAGGTTGGAGAGATCCCGCTGGAGCTGCAAGTCAAGCTGCTTCGTGTGTTGCAAGAACAGGAATTCGAGCGGCTTGGCAGCACCCGGACACAGCGCGTCGATGTCCGGCTCGTCGCTGCCACGAACCGCGATCTCAGTCAGATGGTTGAGGAGCAAAGATTTCGAAGCGATCTCTATTACCGGCTCAAGGTCTTTCCAATCACCGTCCCGCCGTTGCGTGAGAGAGCCGAAGATATCCCCGCGTTGGTTCGCCACTTTGCCCAGAAGTTTGCGCTTCGGATGAAAAAGCGGATCGAAACAATTCCTGCCGAGGCCATGAAGGCGCTCCAGGCCTATCCTTGGCCCGGCAATGTGCGCGAGTTGGAAAACTTCATTGAGCGGGCAGTGATCTTATCGCCGGGGACTGATCTGATCGTTCCATTGTCAGAGTTGAAGGTATCGATTCCCTCGTCGAACGGCTCGCCTAAGACACTCGAGGATGCCGAGCGAGAGCATATTCTGAAAGCGCTGCGCGATGCCAAATGGACGATTGGCGGTTCGGCCGGTGCAGCGGCCAAGTTGGGCATGAAGCGCACCACCCTGCAGTCGAAAATGCTGAAACTCGGTATTGTCCGGCCCGGTTAATGCCGACGCATCGGCATCGCGCCGAGATGTCGGC
The DNA here is from genome assembly GCA_035716265.1 of Nitrospira sp. Lineage (GTDB taxonomy): Bacteria > Nitrospirota > Nitrospiria > Nitrospirales > Nitrospiraceae > Nitrospira_C. The sequence goes on along the minus strand of DASTJX010000329.1, from coordinate 1,117 downwards.
ACGTTTCTCCGGCTGCTCTCCCCTGCTTTTTACGCGGCCCCCCGTCATCGACATCTTTTCTATATAAGATCGCAGAGTTGCACATTCGCAATGCATGCGGTGCATTCGGTGCATGGCGGAACGGTCCTTGCTGACTCGTCGCCGCGTAAGCGGTGCACAGGAGCTGATCGGAGGGCTTATGAACAGAAGGTCCCCATCCATAGATCTGGTGACGGCGATCGGTATGATGGCGACGATCGCCGGCATATTCCTTTGTTTATTTTTCCTCTTTACGCCGACCACCTTTGGCGCCCCGGGGACAGACGTCTTGCATGACCGCTCGCCGGATCTCTCCATCGCTATGCGCTGGCTGCAGCCGACTTTTGGTCAGGCGATTGTGGAAGATGCCCTGATCCGCCATGGACACGACACCTCGCGAGCCGTAACGCTGGAGCCCGGGGCGGGAAGCGTCCAATGGGTCATCGGCCGCGTGGTGGTTGAATTACACCGCTCCCGGCTGGTCGCCGGACCACCTGGGAGCCATCACGAAGACGATCAGCGGATTGCCAGGATAGCGCGCCACGCCGCCGTGCGGCTTCAGGATGTCGTCGGGGGCTCAGAGCGAGTGTCCGAACGCGTGACCAGCCAGACCTACGTCATGTTTTAATCGGAGTCCATTATGAATGAAACCTTAGATTTTCTGACTCAGCACGGCTCGCTAGTACTGGCTGCCGTGGTCTTCGCCGAGCAGATCGGACTTCCCCTGCCTGCCCTGCCCTTCTTGATTGCCGCGGGCGCGCTAGTGGGAACCGGGCAGATGGCGGTTGGCATGGCCCTCGTCTCGGCGGTCCTTGCTGCGATGGCGGGTGATCAAGTGTGGTTTGAACTGGGTCGTCGGCGGGGCCGGCAGGTGTTGAACTGGCTCTGCCGCATTTCATTGGAACCGACGAGCTGCGTCCGCCGGACGGAAGATTTGTTTTCCCATCATGGGGTCCGCGCATTGATCGTCGCGAAGTTCGTGCCGGGCTTCAGCACGATTGCGCCGCCCCTGGCCGGGATCGTGGGTCTCTCGGTGCCACAGTACCTCCTCTTCAATGGGTTGGGAACCTTACTCTGGGCTGGGACAGGAATTGGTCTC
>DASTJX010000328.1:0-3331 GCA_035716265.1 Nitrospira sp. | reverse complement strand
TGCAGCACGTCATTCGTGAAGAGTGTCCCGTCGCCTTGGGCGATGCGGCCGATCTTCAGCGCTCCCAAGGGGACGCGACGATATTCCCCGTTCAGATTGGTCGACAGCCCTGAACTCGCATGCAGATGCAGGCACATCGTGCGGTCATGACAGGCCGACGCCTTCTGACAATCCGCGCAGAGATCTCCGGGCTCGAGCAGCCACACTCGGGTGAACGCTGCGCCCAAATGTTCCACGGCCGCATCTGTACAGCGTTGCAGCAGGCAGTCCAACGGCTCGTCATGGTTCAACAGCAGACTCACTTCGGCGGCAAAGGCGGCACATTTGGCACGCTCCTGCAGCGCCTGTTCGGCCATCTTTCGCGCAGTGATGTCGCGGGCGATGGCCTCCACGCCAACCATTTGTCCCTCCACCAGATTCAATCGCACATGCTGGCCAAACCACACTTCCTCCGCTGACTTGGTCATCGCGGGAAACTCGTAGTAGGTGCTGGGAACTTGTGCCAACAGCTGGTCCTTATAAAATTGCTGCGCCCGGTCCCGGGCATCTTCGCGAATCAATTCGAGGTAGTGCTTGCCCAGCAATTCCTGCTCCTCGTAGCCCATGATGGCGCAGGCCGCGGCATTCACGAACGTGAACCGGCCGTCTATTCCGGCCGTATAGATGATGTCGGTCGCTTGAGAGACAAGAGAACTGTACCGAGCTTCGGATTCACGTAACGCTTCTTCCGTCCGCCTGCGGGCGGTCATGTCGATTTCAATGCCGGCCATTCGTACTGCCGCGCCCTCAACGCTGCGCTCGATCACGCGTCCCTTGCTCAAGATCCAGGTCCATTCATTCGCTTTCGTTTGCACGCGCATCTCTGCCTCGAATTCAGGTGTTGCACCGCGGAGACAGGCATTGAAAATCATTTCGACCATCGAACGATCCTGGGGGTGAATCCCGTTCAGAAGCGATGAGACGTGCGGCGCCAATTCATGAACGGCAAACCCTCTCAGCTGCGCCCACCGCTCGTTGAACGACAGAGCGCCGGTGGCGATCTGCCAATCCCACGAAGCCAAACCCGCGCCATGGAACGCCATTTCGAGCCGCTCCTGACTGGCTCGCAGCAAAGCGGTACGCTCGGCCACACGCCGCTCCAGTTCGTGGTGGGCTCGTTGCAAGGCTTCTTCAGCTCGTTTGCGTTCGGTGATGTCATCGGCGATGCCGGCGATCCGACAGACCGATCCGGCACTATCATGGATGGGAAAGGCCCGATCACGTATCCACCGCATCGAACCGTCAGGCCTGATGATGCGATATTCCTCATCGTAGGTCGCCGTCATTTGTTTGGCGAGCGCGGCTTCCAAAACCCGTTGCCGGTCATCGGAATGAATCGCGTCCAACCAGGATCGCGGCGAACGATAGAGACTTTCGCATGAGCGCCCCCAGATGGATTCATATCCCGGACTCACATAGAGAACGGCATTCTTCGCCGTATCGCTCAGCCAAAATACCTCTTGGATATGCTCGGTGACCTGCCGGAAGTGCTCCTCAGTTTCCCGCAACGCTGTCTCGATTTTGTTGCGTTCCGTGATATCGACGGCCACCCCTCCAATGAGCGCCAGGTTCCCTTCCTCGTCGACGATCGGAAACTTGCTCACCAGGCTTTGATGTAATCCATCCTTGTAGGGAGCGGTCTCGACTGCCACCACCGCCTTCGCGGTGGCCCTCACCTGTGCATCGTTGGCTTGGAACTGAGCCGCAGTATGATCTGGCAGGAGTTCACAATCGGTCCTTTCTCGCCAGTCCTCCAGACGGACGCCGAAGGCATGAGTAAAGGCATCATTGAAATACACATACCGGCCCTGTAAGTCCTTTATCCAAGCAAGAGCCGGCAAGTGAGTCATGAATGCAGCGAAGAGTCGGTCACTTTGCCGCCTCGCATGATCAGCTTCATTCATCCTCCGGGCCGTTCCCCAGAGAAGGGCGGCTAATGTCACTGTGGCTGTTGTGGCGAAGATGGCCACACCCATGTCGCTGCCATACCACCCTTGGCGCTCCCCATACAGTCGAACCCATCCGATCGCTGGCAGGATCACGAGGACGCCGGGTAGCACGCGTCTCAGCATGTACCCGCCGGCTTGATTACTATTGAGCACGGCTATGAGTCCCTTGGCCGGATCCAAGGCCAATACGCCGGCGCCGACCAGCATGAGGGTCAGGGCGGTATGCAAGGCCATCGGCGTGTAGGGACCGACTCCGTAAAGATCTCGCTCGTGATAGAGATAGCCAAGGAACGCGAGGAACGCCAACAAGATTGTGCCCAAAGAGCATCCGTCGCTCACGCGCTCAAGACGGCCCGGCGAGAGTATCTTCAAGGCAAGCGCCAGACCAACCATCAGAAAGCAGACGGCCGTGTTGATGCCCATTCGCCCTGGTATCCATGGCCCGACGGGTTCAAGACGCTCGTAAAACATCCACTGATCGAGGCCCAGATCAACCATGAGAATATATTCAAGGCCCGTGGCCAGGCCGATGATCGCGGTAACCGCAGCGGCGCCGCCCGCAGCGAACCGGACGCTCTGTCGATGCCTTCTCACCGATGCGGCCAACAAGGAGATGCCTAACAAGACAAATGCGATCGCTGCATTCGGCATCATGGGGACCAAATCGGCAGCTAGGCTCTTGAGATCCGTGCGGTTCACGGCCCAGCCGAAGAGGACGAGCGTGCCCACTTCAAGCGACAGGAGGCCCGCCAATGGAGGGAGAGGGTGAACGAAACGCGAACGAAGTGCCGTCAAGAGAGTCACATCAACTCGCGTATCAGAGGATGGCGAAGGATGAAAGGAAACATGATGATTGTCAAGATAAGGGTCCTTCTGTAGGTGCCTATATTACAGGTGTTGAACATCTGTCATAGAACCCGCGCTCCTCCGGGTCAGCCTCCAGCCATATTGCCATTTACTTCGCGCATCAATCACCATAGGGGGTCGCTCTGAAGAAAGATTCGGGCACCCTGTCGAATTTGACGACTCAAGACGACAATGTTCTGTCAGAACATTCATCACCACCCGGAGGCCGTCATGAAATATATGTGTCTCGTCTATGTCGAGGAGGCGATTCTCAACGCGATGCCGAAGAAGGAGCGGCAATCGCTCTCGGATGAATCGATGGCCTACTGTAACAATCTGATGAGGATGGGACAGTGTCTTGCTGCCTCGCCCCTCCACCCGGTTGAGACTGCCGCAACGGTGCGCGTTCGCAACGGTAAGGCCGCCACCACCGACGGCCCCTTTGCCGAGACGAAGGAGCAGTTAGGGGGATTTTTTCTGCTCAGCATGCGGGATCT
>DASTJX010000327.1:0-5176 GCA_035716265.1 Nitrospira sp. | reverse complement strand
GCTTGAACGTCAGGCCAGGCAAGCACGCTCCTACCAGGTGCTTCAGCAGGAAGCCCGGACGCTCGAGGTGCAATTGCTGACCAATGAACTGCGCCGCTTGCGGCAAACTATTGCAGATATCGAGCGCGAGCTCGCCTCGCTCAGCGGACAGGAATCTGAACAGGCAGCTCACCAGGCCCGTTTGTCGGCGGAGCTCGAGCGCCTCAAGCTGGCGATCGCCGACACCGGACTCGTCATTGCCCAACGGCGGGAAGAGCTCTCGCACATCGAACAGCGACAGGCCCAGGCGTTGACGGCAGCGGAGGTCGAACGGCACAAGGGCGAGCTCTATGAACAGCAACATAAACAGGGCGCCGAGGATCGTGAACGTCTCTTGGCCGAGCAGGCAGCGGCGAGCGAAGCGGAAGTGGCGTTGCTCACCGAATTGGGTCGACTCGAAGAGGTCTGCCGTGAGCGGGAGCAAGCGCTTGCGCAGCTCGATCATGAAATGAAGGGCCTCGTTCATCAGCGAGTGGCGTCCCTGCAGGAGGAGGACCGCGGACGGACGGACGTGTTGAACCTGACGGTGCTGGTGGCCAACACCGAACAGAGCTTGGTGCAGTTGACCGCGCGTCTCAAGGAGATAGCCGAGCGCGATGGACGCCTGACACGGGAGCGTGAAGAGGTCCAATCTCAGCACGACTCGGCCCTTGAGAAGCAGCATGTCCTGAGCGAGGCTTGTCACGGGGCCGATCAGCTGGTGGTAAACCTTCGGCGACAGCACCACGAACTGGAACAACAATCGGTGGCGACTGGAGCAGCGCTGGCTGAGGTTGAGCAGCTGTTGTCGGCACGATCTGAGGAACTGGCAGCAGTCGATTCACATCTGCGTGCTCTGCAAGGGGTCTTAAGGGAAGACATGGGCTATGGCCGGTCTGGGAATGAGGAGGCGACTGCGCTCAAGACCTGCCAAGGCGTCCATGAGGCGGTCGCGGAATGGTTGATTGTTCCGGCCGGATTAGATCGAGCCGTGGAAGCATTGCTGGGTGAGCGCGTCAGAGGATGGTTCGTCGATGGTCCGCAGTCGGCATCGCAGGCGATATCCTTTTTGATGGAAAAGGACCTGGGCCGCGGCACCTTTATCCCCCATGCACCTCGGTGGACGACGCCCGAGGGGTCTCATGATTGGTGGACAGGCATGGACGGCCGTGCGGGTGTCATCGGGCGAGCCGTTGACTTGGTCGGCATAAGCGGGTCCCGAAACGCCGCAAGGGATTACCTGTTCGATCGTGTGGTGTTCGTTGAGACGCTCCAGGATGCGATGGCCTTGTGGCACGAGCAGGAGAGGACAGGAACCGATGGCCCGACCTTTGTCACTCGCGCCGGGGAGCTAGTGGATGCAGCCGGTGTTGTCACGGGCGGTCAGGTGAGCGCAAGCGGCGGCCTGTTGCAACGTCGACGAGAAGTGATGGAGCTTGAAGTGAGGCGAACCACGGTCATGACCGAGGTCGAGCAGGCCAGGCAGCGTCGGGAGGCGTTGCAAGGGGATAGTCACTCCCTTCGGGAGGAAGGACGCCGCGTGGCGGACGCGTTACGTGAAGAAGAGATGAAGGCCCTCTCTCTCCACAAAGATGCGTCAGGAATTCAACAGCTCTTGGGAGATCTCACTCAGCGTATCGAGACCTTATTGGGCGATGCGCAACGCGGCTCCGTGGAAGTACGACGCCTGGAAGACGAAGCCAGGTCGGCTGAAGCCCAGCTGGCGCAATGGATCGCGGAGAAAAACGGGCAGGAAGGGGCCTTGCAAGCAGTCCGTGAGCGGGTGGCGCATCTCGATCGAGCCATGCACGTGCTTCAGCAGCAACTAACCGAGGCTCAAGTGAGCATGCAAGGGGCCCGCAGTACCTGCGAGCATCGTCAAGCGGATTTGCAGCGCGTTCGTCAGGAGCAACAGGATACTGCTGCCCGCATCGGCAGCGTGGACCAGCAACTTGAATCGCTGATGGCGTCGGCTGAGCAGAGCCGTGCAGAACGGGACCGGCAGGAAACCATGTGCCGGCAGATCGGCGAGTCAGTGGAGCGATTGAAAACACAGATCGTGGAGGCGCAAGAGGGACAGGCGCAAGACATGGCTCAGGCCCATTCGATTGAGTCGAGTTTGGATGAGGTGCGCAAGATCGTATCCAGCTTGCAGGAATCCCGTCTCACGTTTGAAGTCAGGCGAGCCGAAGTCCGGACCCAATTGGCGACGGTGGAGTCTACGCTTTCCGGCACCTATCAGGTGGACCCGGGATCGGTATGTGAAGCCGGCGCGCCTGCTCTTCCGGAGACTGATTCTCAGACACAGGCCTCGCCAAGCGAAGATGAGATCCGTCAACAATTACAGAAGATCCGCGAACGGCTTGACCGGATGGGGCCCATCAATCTCGCGGCGATCAGTGAACACCAGGAGTTGGAGGAACGTCATCGGTTTCTTTCCACGCAGGAGCAGGATCTATCGAATTCGATCGCGTCGCTGAAAGAGATTATCCAGCGCATCAACCGCACGACTAAGGACATGTTTGCGACGACGTTTGCCGAGTTGCAGGAAAAATTTAGCGAGGTCTTCGCGAAGTTCTTCAGGGGCGGCAGAGCGGAGCTGCAGTTAGTGGACATTGAAGCGGATGACCAGGCGGAACACACAGGCCCGCAGGAACCCGGGGTCGAGATTGTCGCTCAGCCTCCCGGGAAGCGTTTGAAGAGCATCACCATGCTGTCGGGGGGAGAAAAGACGCTGACGGCGATGGCGCTACTGTTTGCGAGCTTTTTGATCCGTCCCACTCCCTTCTGCATTCTCGACGAAATTGATGCGCCGCTCGATGAGGAGAACATCGGTCGGTTTACCAGCGTCCTCTGTGAGCTGGCCCAAGGCGCCCAGTTCATGGTGATTACTCACAATAAACGGACGATGGGGATTGCGGATTCCCTGTTTGGCGTGACGATGGAAGAGCCGGGTATCTCCAAATTGGTTTCCGTGCGCTTAAACGAACTTCAAACCGTCTCATGAAATCACGTCTTATGATCAAAAAACCTTGTAGTTCAGAGGACTTCCGCATTCCCTTGCTTGACTTCGTTCATACCGTCTGATATATCCGGACAAACTAGTCACATCGATCGGTTCCAGGGCTTTCTTGTCGCGAGGTCAGTGGCACCGCTGGTCACCCGCATTACAGCGCCGGTGTGTCCTTTCAATGCCGATGAATTTGATTCGAACTATCCTCGATCGCCTTTCCGATAGCTTTTTCATTTCGGTTCCAGACCGCTTCACTGCCGACCCCCTAGCTGGGCCGTCTCTCCGGCTGGTGTCAGACAAGTCAGCCGTCCTTGCCGATGCCCCGTCACGCCGCCTCTCATCTCAGGCTGGCAGTCAACTCGACGCCATCGATGACGCGATACGGCGAAGCCAAGCCTGGTTTCTGTCGCGACAACATCCAACCGAAGGCTATTGGGTCGCCGAACTGGAGGCCGATACCACGCTCACGGCTGAGTACCTGATGCTGAGACGGCTTCTGGATCAAGTCGATCCTGAACGGGAACGTAAGGCCGTCCGCTATTTGCGCGCCGCTCAATTGCCCGACGGAGGGTGGCCCATCTACTACGGCGGGCCGTCGGAAATCAGCGCGTCGGTGAAAGCGTATTTCGCGCTGAAGCTGTGCGGTATTTCCGGAGATGAGCCGTTCATGCTTCGCGCGCGCAATTGCATTCTCGGCAAAGGCGGGGTCGTTCAGGCCAACGTCTTTACCAAGATCACGCTGGCCCTCTTCGATCAGTACGACTGGGAAGGCATTCCGCACATGCCCGTGGAGCTCATGTTCCTTCCCAAGTGGTTCTATTTCAATATTTACGCGATCTCATATTGGTCGCGCGCCGTGTTGATTCCCCTGCTGATCGTCTTCGCGCATCGTCCGGTTTGCCGTATTTCCAAGGAGCAAGGCATCGAGGAACTCTATGCGAGTCCCCGCACTGAAATTCGCTATTGGAAATTTCCACCGTTTAACAAAGACCAAAAGTGGCTGACGCCCCACAATGTGTTCGTCGCCTTGGATGCCTTACTGAAGATTTATGACCACATGCCGCTTCTGTGGTTACGGGAAAAGGCACTGCATCGGGCCGCCACCTGGATGCTGGAACACATCAAAGGCAGCGGTGGCCTCGGGGCGATTTATCCTGCGATGGCCAACTCAATTATGGCGCTCCAGTGCTTGGGCTATCAGGTCGACGATCCCTTGGTCCGAAAGGCGCTCAGAGAAATCGAAGATCTGGAAGTCTACGACACGGTGTCGATCGGTGACCAGCGGGTTGAGGCCATGCATTTGCAGCCTTGTCACTCGCCCATTTGGGATACCTCGCTGTTGATGAACGCATTCATCGAGGCGGGGATGCCACAGGACCACCCGGCGCTGCAGCGAGGCGCAGCCTATCTGATGTCCCGTCAAACGAAGACCGTCGGTGATTGGAAGGTCTCCTCTCCAAAAGCTGAACCTGGCGGATGGTATTTCCAGCACGAGAATGAGCTGTATCCCGACGTGGATGATTCAGCCGTCGTGCTGATGGCGCTAGCAAAGGTCAAAATAGCAGACCCTGCCGAGCTGAAGGATTCCATTCGGCGAGGTGCCGCCTGGGTCGTGGCCATGCAGGGCTCGGACGGCGGCTGGGGGGCATACGACAAAGACAACAATCGCATTGTCTTCAATTACATCCCCTTCGCCGACCATCATGCCTTGCTCGATCCAAGCACGGCGGACCTGACCGGACGCTGTCTCGAAATGCTTGCCGCCCTGGGATATGATCGGTCGCACCCCGCGGTGGCGCCCGCGCTGGCCTTTCTCAAACACGAACAAGAACCGGACGGCAGTTGGTACGGGAGGTGGGGAGTAAATTACATTTACGGGACATGGTCCGTTCTGGCGGGGCTTCGCGCCATTGGAGAAGATCTGTCACGGCCCTACATTCGTCGTGCGGTGGCTTGGCTCGAATCGAAACAGAACCCGGACGGCGGATGGGGAGAGTCCTGTCTTTCCTATGCCGATCCCGCTTGTGCTGGCAGGGGCCCAAGTGCCCCATCGCAAACAGCCTGGGCGCTTCTTGGGCTGATGTCGGCCGGCATGTGCGATTCGTTCAGTGTGGCGCGAGGTATTCAATTTCTTTTGCGTCATCA
>DASTJX010000326.1:0-5710 GCA_035716265.1 Nitrospira sp. | reverse complement strand
ATCGGAGGACACATCTGGTGCCGGCTCGCTCTGGTCTTGAATGGCCATCGTTCAGGTCAACACAGCATGAGTCCCAAAGCCGGGACATTGTACGTTTTGACCGATAGGCCAGTCGATCCCCACCGGTGGGCCTGCCAGTTACCGGATAACTCTGCCGGGTTCACAGGATACGAACGCGTTCATCTGCCGATCCTGATTCGCTACATCGTGAAACGGCTGGACGTATCCTTCACATTCGGGCCATGTCTGCGCTCGTCAGCATATGAGCATGGGCTGTTCAGAATGCCAAGGCGTTTGTCGATTCATGAAAATAGTCAGCCCCTCCCTTATTGACGTGGCCCCGGGGGGAGCGTAGGGTCCGCCGTAGGTGAGGGTCCGACTGAACAACCTGCGGGAGAGTGGGGAGCCATGCGCCATGCTGAGGTGGTTCGCGCTGCGCACGAGCGTGATCGTGCTGATGGCCGGCTGTACGTCGCCGGGTGCCTCAAGTCCGGGGCACGATGTGACTGCAGCGTCGTATAGAACAGATACAACCAAGGGACTGGTCGTGCTCTCGGCGCTGTGGGGCCGCTCGTGGAAGTGCGGGACATTCGAGCACGGACAGTTACGAGCCTTTGGCTTCGATCGGTTGCCGAGTGTGACTGAGGCAGAGGATGCGACGGTCGATGTGGTCATTGAAGACTCGACAGACCTTAGAGGGGGACCGGCCGCCAACTACGTGCTGGCATTGGAGCCCGGCGAGTATGGTCTGGCGATGTTCGCCATCCGGGTGGCCTCCTCTACGACGGATGTGAGAACCGTGAGCGTCGGACGTGCCAGGCTGTTCGAGAGTGGCAAGCCGGTCGGCGGGACGTTCACGGTGAAGGCCGGAGAGCTGGTCTACATCGGGCACTTCGGATTGGATTGCTCTAAAGAGCCGACGATTTGGCGCTACTATTTAGATGGGCGTGGAGGATTCGAGCACTATAAGCGCCTGATCAAGGACCAATTTCCATTTCTGCCCGTGGAGGCCATGCAAATGCGTTTGTTCAAGACATCCACATTGGGGCGGGATTATGTCCAGCCACAATAATCGAGGAGTCTTTGCTTGAAGGCGGCAGAGTTACTGGTCCGTTGCCTGGAGAACGAAGGCGTGAATCTTGTCTTCGGGTTGCCCGGCGAGGAAACGCTCGAGCTCACGGATGCGCTACTCGGTTCCCGCACACGCTTCATCGAGGCCCGGCACGAGCAGGGTGCGGCATTTATGGCCGACGTGTATGGCAGGCTCAGTGGAAAGGCGGGCGTGTGCCTCTCCACGCTCGGACCCGGCGCGACGAATCTGTTGACGGGCGTCGCGGATGCATTCCTGGACCGAGCTCCGCTGGTGGCCATCACGGGACAAGCCTCGCTGAACCGGCGCCATAAGGAATCGCACCAATACATCGATGTGATGTCAATGTTCAAGCCTGTCACCAAATGGAGTGCTTCGATACCGAAAGCGGAGGTGATTCCCGAGGCCGTGCGGAAAGCATTCAAGATCGCACAGACGGAGAAACCTGGCGCGACACATTTGGAGCTGCCCGAGGATGTGGCAGAGGAGCAGATCGGCGATTCGAGCCAGCTGCAGCCGTTGTTCGTTCAGGCGCCGGTCATGCCGGAGCCGTCGCCGGCTCAGGTCGCGAGAGCGGTCCGCACGATTTCCGGGGCGCAGCGTCCTGTTATTCTGGCCGGAAACGGCGTGATTCGTAGCCGCGCACATGATGCGGTCAGAGAGTTTGCGCGACGGGTGCACATTCCCGTCCTGCACACGTTCATGGCCAAAGGGACACTTCCCGACAGCGAGCCGCTGTCCCTCTATACGATTGGCCTGTTGGCGCGCGATTACACGTCGGCCGTGATGGAGCAGGCCGATGTGGTGATCGCCATCGGCTTTGATTTCGTCGAGTATGCCCCCTGCTTCTGGAATCCGCATCGTGACAAGCGCATCGTGCACATCGACGGGTCGCCTGCCGAGGTGGATGAGCACTACATCGTCGAGGTGGGCCTCCTGGGGGACCTCCGTCACTCCTTGGACCTCATCGGGGCCGCTGTTCCGCCGTTCGATTTGTCCTGGTCTTCCCTATCACGCAAGACCGTGCTTGACGGATTCGAGGCAGAAGTAGCCGGCTCACCCTCCTGGCCGCTGCGGCCGCAACACCTGATGCGGGAACTCCGCGCGGGTCTGAGGCCGGATGATCTGGTCATCTGCGATGTGGGTGCGCATAAGCTCTGGATGGCCCGGATGTTCCCCTGCGAGGTGCCCAACTCCTGCATCATCTCGAACGGGTTTGCCGCCATGGGCATTGCCCTGCCAGGCGCCATTGCCGCAAAGCTATCGTTTCCCGAACGGAGAGTGGTGGCGGTCACGGGCGATGGTGGGTTCTTGATGAACTCTCAGGAACTGGAAACGGCGGTGCGTCTGGCATTGCCGCTTGTTGTTCTCGTGTGGCGGGACAACGGCTACGGTGTGATCCGCTGGAAGCAACAGCTCCGCTTTGGCCGCACGGCGGCTGTGGAGTTCGGCAATCCCGATCTCATGCGATATGCACAAAGTTTCGGGGCCATCGGGTATAGGGTGACGGAGCCGTCCGAGCTTCTGCCCATCTTGGAGGATGCGTTGAACAGTAAGGTGCCGGCCGTCATCGACTGCCCGGTTGACTATGCCGAAAATCTCCGGCTGACAGAACGACTGCAATCACTTCCGCACTGACATCCGGCGCCGATGTGGTGTTCCCGCCATGATAGTATTTGGCTCTTTCGTAGACGGGCACTGTCAGACAACTGCGTACAATCTACCGAGCTAGATATCTCCCTAGGTGTGGTTTGATCAAAGCTCTATACTATTCCCTCTCCGCGACCACGATGACAGAGACGAGGGATCATGCTTGATGAAAACAAGACGGCACTCGCTGAAGAAGCGACCTGCCTCAGGAAGTTAACGGAATTAAGTGCACGGCTCTGGTGCAAGAACACGTTGCGTGAGGGTTTGGAGGAGATGTTGGACGCCACAGTCGAACTACTGGGCGCCGACAAGGGCACTATTCAAATCTTGAATGCAAACGGCCTATTGACGATCGTCGCCCAACTCGGATTTGGACAGGAGTTTTTAGACGCGTTTGGAGAAGTGAGTATCGATGATGATGTGGTCTCTATGAACGCATTCGGTCTTGGCCAACGCACCGTCATCGTCGATGTCGAGACAGACCCGTTCTATGCCCCGCTTCGAGTCGTCGCACGGACCGCCGGCTATCGGGCGGTACTATCCACGCCCTTGATTGCCCGCAATGGCACACCACTCGGCATTCTCTCCACGCATTTTCGATCAGTGCATGGGCCGCACGAGCATGATCTTCGTCGGCTGGACCTGTATACGCGTCAGGCTGTGGAGTTCATCGAGCGTTGTCGAATGGATGAAGCATTGCGCGAGAGCGAACGGCAGTTTCGCGTCATGTTCGATCTCGCGGCGAGCGGTATGACGCTGCTCGATGCTCGGACCGGACGGTTTATTCAGGTCAATGATCGCTTCTGCGAGATCGCCGGCCACAGCCGGGACGAGTTGATGCAACTGACGCCCGCCGATCTGACTCATCCCGACGATCGCGACCGGGATCAACGGGGTTTCGTCCAGCTGCTGCGAGGCGAGATCGACGAGTATCACGTGGAAAAGCGCTATGTGCGCCCCGATGGAACTGTCCGGTGGGTTATCGTGGCCGTCCGTCTGCTGCGCGACCAAGAAGGCCATCCTCTGCGGACGAGCGCGATCATCCAGGACGTCACCGATCGCAAACGGGCTGAAGATGCCCTTCAGAGCAGCGAATATCGACAACGGTTATTCGTCCAACACGCGCCTGCGGCCATCGCGATGTTCGATCGCGACATGCGGTACCTGACGGTGAGCAGTCGTTGGATGGAAGATTACGGCTTGGGGAACATCGACCTGATCGGCCGCTCTCACTACGATGTCTTTCCGGAAATCCCGGAGCGCTGGAAGGAACTCCATCGTCGGGGATTGGCTGGGGAATCGTTGCGAGAAGAGGCCGATCGTTTTGAACGAGCTGACGGGTCTGTCCAACGGGTCAAATGGCAGATGCATCCCTGGTACACCGGTGCGGGTGAAGTCGGAGGTATCGTCCTCTTTACGGAGGACGTCACGGCTCGTTGCCTGGCCGAGGAGGCATTGCGGCGGAGCGAAGTTGAACTCGCGGCCGAAATCACCATCACGCGCAGGTTGCAAGATTTGAGTACGCGATTGATATCCACCGGCGAGCTGCAGAAGCTGCTGCTGGAAATTCTTGCCGCCTCAGCCGACCTCACCGGTACCGACAAGGGAAGCATTCAGGTCATTGATCCCGACGGCGCCAAGTTGCGCCTCGTCGCCCATCAAGGTCTTGGCAAGCCTCTTCTCGACCACTTTGCCGAGCCGGGATCGGTCGCGGTGTCGGATGTGTGGGGGCCTCAACGCGTCGTGGTCGAGGATGTCAGCCTCGCGCCGAGCATCGAGAGCGAAATCCTTGTGCAGGACGGAATCAGGGCCATGCAATGCACGCCGATTATCAGTCGTAACGGGCGTTTTATGGGCATGCTCAATAGCTATTTTCGCTTGGCCCATCGGCCATCAGAAGCGGATCTTCGTTCCCTCGATCTCCTGGCGCGCATGGCAGCCGACCTCATCGAGCGCGCACAGGTGGAAGAGGAACTCTCGCGTGCGAAGCGCCGAACAGAAATGATCTTGGAAGCAGCAGGTGAAGCCATTTTCGGCTTGGACGCGGACGGCCTCTGCACCTTCATCAATCCGGCCGGAGTCGAGATGTTCGGGTACCGAATGGAGGAGGTTCTTGGAAAGAACACGCATAACATCCTCCATCACTCATACGCTGATGGGCGCCCGTTCCCCACTCACGAGTGCCCTATTTACGCCGCATTCTCCGACGGACAGAAACATCGTGCAGATGATCAGGTCTTTTGGCGCAAAGACGGTTCGCCCATTTCCGTCTCCTATACGAGCACGCCGTTGTTGGAGGGAGAGCACATTGTCGGAGCCGTCGTCGTTATTCGCGACATCAGCGAGCGCAAGCGAGCCGAGGAGGCCATGCGCGAGAGCGAAGAGCGGCTGCGGACAGCCATGGCAGCCGGGGACATGGGGGCTTGGGATATTGATCTCGCGGCGGGGTCGATCACTTGGAACGCCAAGCAACATGAACTCTTCGGCCGGCCTGCAGAACAGGCGCCCAAGACCATGGATCAATTTTATGCATTGGTGCATCCCGAGGACCTGGATAGAATACAGCAGGCGGCCGAGGTGACCGAACGGACAGGAAGGTTTTCGGAGGAGTTCAGAATTATCCGGGAGGACGGCCGGGTCCGCTGGATCTCGGGCAGCGGGGCTACCCTGTACGATGGTGCGGGACGTCCGGTGCGAATGGTCGGTGTGAATTACGATATCACAGAGCGAAAAGACGCGCAGGAGCGACTCGAGCGTTTTACTGAAGAGCTGGAGCGGCGGGTGACGGCACGTACATCGGAACTGCTGGAATCTGAGATGCGCCTGCGTTCCCTTGCGAGCGAACTGAATTTGGCTGAGCAGCGAGAGCGCACACGTCTGGCGACCGACCTGCACGATCATTTGCAACAAATGCTTGTCCTGGGAAAGCTGAAACTGAGGCAGGGTAAGCGGTTGGCTGAGTCCAACCTC
>DASTJX010000325.1:0-5229 GCA_035716265.1 Nitrospira sp. | reverse complement strand
AGATCGCGATTCGTGAGAATGCCGACCAGTTTCTTGCTTTTGGTCACCGGGATTCCCGAAATCCGGTATCTCGCCATGAGTTCGTGAGCGTCACGGATCGTTTGGTCCGGTGAGATGGTGACCGGGTCCAGGATCATGCCGCTCTCGGATTTCTTGACCCGGTCGACTTCCGCCGCTTGGTCGGCCGGGGGTAGAACGCGATGAATGATCCCCACGCCGCCTTCACGGGCCATCGCTATGGCCAATCGCGACTCCGTGACGGTGTCCATCGCGGAACTAATGATGGGAATGTTGATCTGAATGTTACGCGTGAGCTGGGTACGAACGTCGACTTCGCTGGGAAGCACGGCGGACTTCGAAGGCACGAGAACCACGTCGTCATAGGTGAGTCCGAGGCGTGGTTCTTTCTCGAGCATGGTCCTCCCGTTCTCCGGCCGTCAGGCCTTCTGTGGTTGTTGGGCCTTTTCGATTTCGGCCGCCGCTTCCGCTTCTTCCTGGAGCCGCTCGCTCCCTTCGTCGGCCGGCATAAACTGCTGCACCCGCGTGTTGCCGCTGTCGACAGCGAAGACGCTGCCTTTGGCATCGACCGCGATCCCGTACGGGAAATTGAATTGGCCATTGCCGTTACCGTAGCCGCCCCACTGGGTGATGAAATTGCCTTCCTTATCGAATTTCTCAATGCGATGATTGCCGGTATCCGTGACGTAGACGTCCCCTGCTCCGTCGACCGCAATTCCCCAGGGTGACCGCAACTGACCGGCCTCCTGCGACAAGGGACTGCTCGCGTGTCCCGGCTCGGCGCTGCCGCCCCATTTCGTCAATAACTGAGGCAATACGTTCGTGCTGGTATCGAACTTCTGAACGCGGTGGTTGCCCATATCCACCACGTAGACGGCCCCATCGGACTGATCGACGGCAATGCCACGGGGGAAATAGAATTGCCCGTCACTATTGCCGAAACTGCCCCAGGACATGATGAACTCTCCCGTCATGTCGAACTTCTGGACGCGGAAGTTGGCGCTGTCGACCACATAGACGTACCCGCGTACGCGGTCTACGGCAATGCCCCAGGGCGAATTGAACTGCCCTTCGCCATTGCCACGCGAGCCGAACTTCATGAGGTAGCCGCCCAGTTTCCCATCAAATTTCTGAACGCGGTGGTTATTCGTATCGACAACCCACACGTCCCCTTTGCCGTCGCAGGCAATGCCGGTCGGATTGTGGAAATTCGCGTTGGCTGAACCGAAGTTCCCCCATAGGATAATGAAGTTGCCGGCATTATCAAACTTTTGAATCCGGTTGTTGCCGTTGTCAACGACGAACATGGAACCCTGCTGATCGATGCACAGACCGTAAATGGGCGCCATGAATTCTCCGCCGTGCAGGAGTGAGGCACCGCGGCCGGACCGTCCCCACCTCGACACGCAGAGATAGCCCGATGTATTGACCAGGATCGTGGCACTCGCCGGGGTCGATACATTGCCGCCGACGTCTTTGAACCACACGAAGATCGTCTTCTGGCCGTCGCCTGGAGAGAGGATGAAGGGGATGGTCGCGCCGAACTTCAATGCGGGCGTGACCTCCACCCAACCGGGCGTCCCCGCCATCGGAGTCATTGGCGCTTCGGACACATAGTAGGCTCCGACGCCGGTATCAATGTCGTTGGCTGAAATGGTGACCACCACTTCCGGCGAATTCGTCATGAAGGCACCGTGATTGATCACGGCATAGGGGTTTTGCGGAGCGGTAATGTCGATCAGCACCGGCGTGGCGGTGACGACGCGTGACAACTCACTTTCGACGTCGCCATCGAACATCGCCGTCACCGCATAATAATACGGCGTATCGTTCGTCAATCCGGTATGCGTGAAAGGATTGGTCACGCCTTCGATCTTAGTTCCACTTTGGGTCGTCAGGAGCGGCGAGGTATTGAAGTACAGGTTGTACGAGACGGCACCGGGCACTTCAATCCAGCTGAGAAATGCCTCTGTATCGCCGGCCTTCACGGCGAGGTTGCTCGGAGGCGGCGTGGCATTGGACCCCTGCGACTTGGGCTTCTCTTCCTTGCCCCGGTTAATCTCCTCGTCAGTCGGCACGTACTTGAGGATGCGATTGTTGCCGCTGTCCACCACGTAGACGCAGCCCTCTTTATCGACCGCAATGCCGTAAGGAAAGTTCAATTGGCCTTCGGATTTGCCGCGATTGCCCCAGGCGCACAGGAAGGTCCCGTTTCCGTCGAATTTCTGAATCCGATGGTTGCCGGTATCCACGACATAGACGTTCCCCAGC
The DNA here is from genome assembly GCA_035716265.1 of Nitrospira sp. Taxonomy (GTDB): domain Bacteria; phylum Nitrospirota; class Nitrospiria; order Nitrospirales; family Nitrospiraceae; genus Nitrospira_C. The sequence continues at coordinate 2,940 of DASTJX010000325.1, read as the reverse complement.
GCGTCACAGGCTATGCCCCATGGCGCTTTGAACTGGCCGGGCCCCGCCCCTTCCCTGCCCCACTTGGTCAAGAAGCTGCCACGCGCGTCGAACTTTTGAATGCGGTTGTTGCCTTCATCGGCCACATAGATGTTGCCGACGAAATCCACAGCCACACCGCGCGGGAAAAAGAAGGCCCCGTCGAAACTCCCGTCGCGGCCCCATTTCAAGAGAGGCGTCCCATCCGCTTTGAACTTTTGTATGCGTGCGTTGCTGGTATCCGAGACATAGAGGTTGCCGTCTTGATCCGTGGCCAACCCCCAGGGCACATCAAATTTGCCCATATCCGCGCCACGCCACGCAAAGCCGAACTTGCCCCAGGCCTGCATGACGTTGCCGTCGAGATCAAACTTCTGCACCCGGTTGTTGCCGCTGTCGGCAATGTAGAGGCTATCGTTTGCCCCGACCGCGAGGCCGCGGGGGTAATAAAAGCTGCCTTCCTGAGACGACGGCTCGCCGCCCCAGCGCGCAACGAAGCGTCCCGCCTTGTCGAACTTTTGAATGGAGTGATTGTCGGTATCAGCGATGTACAGATTGCCGTCCTTGTCCAGTGCAATACCCGTCGGCGAGCTCAATTCTCCGTCGTCGACGCCTTCCTGGCCGATGCACGCCGCGAGCAAGTAAGGAGAGGGAATCGCCATCACTTCTTGCGATTCGAGACTCTCACCCTTCGAGGTCACGACGGTCACGACATAGTGATAGCAGGTGCCGTTGGCCAGATCATCGTGGATGAACGGAGACTGTGCGCCCTCAAGACAGGTAGCCTTTTCCTTCTTCACTCCGATGACGGTTTTGAAATCCTCCGGACCGGCGATGGGACGCGTCAGCTCAGAAAACTTGATGTGAACGCCCTTGGTCGTCTGGAAATAAAGATTGTAGTACATGGCGTCAGGAACGGGGTCCCAGGTAATGGTGATCCGCCCATTTCCGCACTTGGCTGCCACGTTCGCAGGGGCCGGAGGCAGTTCCTCCTCCTCTATGATCGAATCGCCGGCGCCCCACTCTCCGTGAGTGCCTTCAACTCTCAGCGGCGCACGATCGAATCGAAACATCTCGTCCAGCAGCCATGCTTTGATCATAGGTGGTGCCTCTTGTTCCTCGACAGGGTTACAACCAAGAAACTAGCATCTTTCAATGAGTTACACAGGGATTGGGGAGTCTAACAAAGCGAAAAGCTGAAATGCAAGGGAGGCAGGAGGCGGCAAGGGCTGTTGGTCTCCTTTGCTCGCCGAACGCGCACACCAGAAGTGGAGAGAGAATCAGCCTGGTCAGTCCTTGTGCTCGCGGAAGGGTGGAGGTTGGATGTGTAACCACTGCTTCGCGAGAGGTGAAACCGCACGGTGCCGCTGCTGCTTGGCTCCGCCAACTTGGTCCGTCCCGGACTTCGTCCGAACGGACCTTCAGACATGGCGTCGCGCCATCGCCCAAAGAGCGACCGCAGCAGTGGCGCCGTGCACCTCTCGCAAGACGCAGGTGGCTCCCACCGTCCAACCGCAGGAGAAAAGAAATAGCGTGCGCGCGCACGTTAGGACTGATCCAGGCTGCTCCGTATGGGAGGAACAAGCTAGCATGGCAGGATCATTTGTAGGCGGTGCTCGCAGTGAAAAGCGTGCGTCGCGGGTAACCGATTGCGAAGCATCGGGGGTGGGCTGGGTAAAAAAGATTGCGCAGGGTTGGGCGGGTGAGAAGAATACGCGCAGTAGGAGACCAATCAGCCCTGCCTCCGAGGAAAGGCGAACTCGGACGGACTATTTAAGTCGCAGCGTCATTGAGTGCGGAGGCGTACCTCAAAAGCGGGACTCGGAGGTAGCCACTAAGAGATAGGAATGAGCACGGCTGCTCTTTAGCTCTGTTCCACCGCTTCAGGGATCAACGACTGCGATTCCCACGCCAGATCTGAATCCGTCGAGAGAGCGGGCTCCGAGGCGGCAGCGGCAACGTCCTCCTGGGGCATCGGTTCCTGTTCCATGGGCAGAAGCGCCTGCTCCGCTTCGCCCAATTCTTTAAATTCGCGTAACGGCGGCAACTGGGTGATGTCCTGCAAACCGAAATGTTCGAGGAAAAACTTGGTCGTCCCATACATAATCGGGCGGCCAGGCACCTCTTTACGGCCGACGATACGGACCAGTTTCCGTTCGAGCAGCGTTCTCAAGACCCCTGACGTTTCGACACCGCGAATGTCTTCGATCTCTGCCCGGACCAGCGGTTGTTTGTACGCAATGATGGCCAGCGACTCAAGAGCAGAGCGGGACAGTTTCTGAGCCGCCTTCGCTTTGTCCAACCGCTTCAACCATGGCGAATAGTCAGCCTTGGTCACGAGGCGATACCCGCCCGCGAGTTTCACGAGCTGGATTCCCCGCCCCTCTTGAGCGAGGTCCTGTTCAAGCGCCTTCAGCGCGTGTTCAACTTCGGACTTCGATACTGTGCCGATCACGGCGGCCAACCGCGATACCGGCACCGGCTCGGTGGAGACGAACAACAGCGCCTCGAGCACGCCGGTCAACTCCCGTCCGTTCAGGGCCTCCTCCTGCGGTTCGACCGTTTGCGACGATTCCGATCCGATCGCTCCATGTCCGTCGAGCGCTGAGCCCTCGTCCTCTGCTCTCACTGCGGCTGCAGCCTGCAGCTCCACTGAGTCCATGCCTACCTCCATTCCGAGTCATCTAATTCTGCCGGATCCGGCACCAACGAGAAGGAACGTGACAGCAAAATCGGCCCGAAGCTTTCTGCCTGATAGACGCGCACCGTTCGCAACCGAATGAGTTCGAGCAAAGCCAAAAAGGTCACGATAATCAGCAGCCGGTGACAGGAGGCCTCAAACAACGCCTCGAAGCCGATTGACTCTTGTCCTTCGAGGGCCTCCAAGATGGCGTTCATCCGGTCGCGGACGGTTAAATTATC
>DASTJX010000324.1:0-3790 GCA_035716265.1 Nitrospira sp. | reverse complement strand
CCCCAGCACGTTGAGAATTTCATTAAGTTGGCGAAGTCCGGTTTCTATAACGGGACAATTTTCCATCGCGTAATTCCAGGCTTCATGATTCAGGGCGGTGACCCGAACACCAAGTATTCGCTGAGGAAGGATACGTTCGGTCAGGGGGGTCCGAAGGACGACAAGGGCAATCCGATTTTGTTGAAGGCGGAATTTAGCGATACGCCGCACAAGCGAGGCATCGTGTCGATGGCGCGAGCCGGCGAGCCGGATACTGCCGGATCCCAGTTCTTCATCGTCGTTGAGGACTCCTTCTTTCTCGACCGGAAGTACACCGTCTTTGGTGAAGTGACGAGGGGATTGGGTGTGGCGGACAAGATCGTCAATCTGCCCAGAAATGAGCGGGATCTCCCGAACGATCGGATTGAAATGACGGTGACGATTCTAGAATGAATGGGCCATCGGGAGTTACTTGATCGTTTCCAGATAGCTTTGGAGTTTCGCCCGTTCAGACGGCAGGAAGAGGATAAAGCTCAATCCGAAGCTGTTGCATTTGACCCAGCGTACGGAGGCACGCTCAATCTTGAGAGGAGTTTGTCCGGGAAGGTGAAGCAAGACGACAAATTGTAATCCCTCCGCGACGTTGATTTCAGATTCGGCCCGGCACCCTCCAGTGGAGATGTTCGTCACATGGGCCTCTCCTTCGATTTCTTCCGAGGAGAACCCGAGTTGGCAACGCAGGTCCACACGACGTGATTTTCGAACTTTCTTCGCTCTTTCGACGGTCATTGCAGTCTACCTCTCGTGATGGTGCCCGCACCCCGGTCCATGCGTATGCGATTCAGTCGCCGCCGGCGGCATGAACGACTGACCGGGTAGAACGATATGGCCTGCCTGATGCTGCTTGGTGAGGTGTGCCGCGATCTCCGGGTGGTAGGTTTTGACGTATCCGGTTAGTCCGTTTAAAAATCGCCGCGATTGGAAGTCATGTCCGGAGAACTCAGACACGAATTCAAGGGCACGATCAAGGACATCTGGAGCGGTCGAGACGTCGGCGATCTGCTGAGGGTTCTGTTTCTTGAAGGTCTCGTACTCCTTTTTAAGATGTTCCGCGAAGACGGGCATCGGCGCCGAGGGTACATGCAGGGGGCTCAACGTGCGCCGCAACGCTTGGATGGCGGTCACGACTTCGGCGTCCTGGCCGTCTCTACGGCCGTGAAAGTAACTAAAGGTGACGACTTCTATCAGATTGTAGAGGGCCACCGCCTTTTCGCCGCCCACTTCGCTGATCTCCCTGTAAAACTCCCGGCGCACGGGCATGAATTGTTGGCTCAATCGCTTTTCTTGATAGTCGCTGCCCGCGTCAAGATACACACAGCTCGGGGGGCATGAGACCCGCACGAGACGGTGCTCCCCGCAGCACTGACTGCAGATAGCCCCTAAGGCAGGACAAGGCCGCTTGCCTTTTCGTTTTCGACAATAGGCGCAAGCGCTCATTTCGGTTGCGCTCCTTCCGCCGGCTTTGGTGGCGGAGGAATGAAACCATAATCCGCGAGCGTCCGCTTTTCAGATTTGGATTTGCCGTCATGGGGGGCTTCCAGACCATTCATCTCGGCGGCATGGGCGAACTCGTAAGGGACCAGGATCAGATTGTTCGTGCGATCAATGCTCAGATCGCCGGGCGAAGGCAGATACTCGGCGATGACGTGAAACCGTTTGTCCCGGGTCATTCGCCACACCTTGCCGGTCGTGAAGTCGGACACGTACATGTTGCCCCAGCGATCGAAGTCCACCCCACGCAGGTTCGAGAACCGGCTGGAGAAAAAGCCGTTGGAAAAGAGCTCCGAGACTGTGCCGTTCGGGGTGATCGCAAATATCTTGCCTTTGTTCCAACTGACGGCAATCAGTTCGCCGGATTTTGGATGCACCGCCAACCCAGCGGGGCCGGCCAGTGCAGGATCAGCCACCAACAGGGTGACCTTCTGGGAGGGCAACTCGACTCGATAGATTCGATTTGCGTGTTGATCCGAGCAGTACAACAGTCCCACGCCGTCGTAAGCCACGTCGGTCAAATGAACCAATGCCGTTCCATCGGCCACATGGATTGAGGCAACCGGTTTCCCATTGCGTGCGTCGAATGCACGTAACGTGTCGAGATCGGCAACATAGAGCGTCTCGTCCACCAGCGCCATCCCCTTAGGTGCGTGCAAGGTGATGCCACCCGCCCCGCCCTGGATAAATTTTAGATCCAAGAGAGCCCCGCTGCCGTCGAGTTTGGTAATAAAGCCGTTGTTGTCGGCGGTGTTCGGTTCGCCATTCACGCTCGAAATGAAATAGTCTTTTCCCGAGGCGCTGGTCACAAAGCTATAGGGGGTTTGCAGGTTGGTGACGGTGATCTGTCCGAATGCAGGCACTGGCACCAGGCACAGGCCTGCATATCCAATGACAAGAAAGAGCAGGTAACGGATCATAGGTTAGGCGGGAGGACGTTTATAGTGGCGTCGCAATGGACATCAATCATCGTAGCCGTGAGGTGGAGAAGCTGTCAAGAAATCGGCGGAAAGGCCAATGCCATGCTGTGCAAGGCCGCGTTCCGCCCATACGTTGACTTGCATAAAATTGCCCTGTTAAGGTGCCGTTCTCCTAACAAGTTATGGGTGGATCAGGCTCCTCATGGGCATTCGATCCACCACATCCCTTTGACTCCGGGATTCTGCAAGGGAGGACGTTGTGGCAGCTCGATTGATTGACGGGAAAGCATTGGCACAGCAGGTACGCGAGGGCCTCGCCGGAGCATCTGCGGAGGTGTTGGCCAGGACGGGGATGAAGCCAGGGCTCGCTACCATTCTCGTGGGAGACGATCCCGCGTCACACGTGTATGTAAAGAACAAGCAGAAGGCCTGTGAGTTGGCGGGTATTTACGTCGACGACCACAAACTGAGCGCCCATACCACCCAGGCTGAACTACTGGCGCTCATCGAGAAAAAAAACGCCGATCCAAAGATTCACGGCATTCTCGTCCAGCTGCCGTTGCCCAAGCACATCGATAGCCGCGTGATTTTGGAAGCCGTCTCTCCTGATAAGGATGCAGACGGGTTTCATCCGTATAATTTCGGTCGACTGGTGGAAGGCCATCCGGTGTTCGAGGCCTGTACGCCGAAGGGCGTAATTAAAATGATTGAGTCCACCGGCGTCCCGATCGAAGGCAAGCGTGCGGTGGTGGTCGGGCGCAGCAACATCGTGGGTAAGCCGCTCGCGCTCATGCTGTTGCAACGTCACGCGACGGTCACGATTTGCCATTCCAAAACCAAGGACCTCCCGGCGGTATGCCGGGAAGCCGAGCTCCTGCTTGTCGCGATCGGCAAGGCGAAATTTGTCACGGCCGATATGGTCCGTGAAGGCGCAGTCGTGATCGACGTCGGAACGAATAAGTTGCCGGATGGCAAGCTCTGTGGCGATGTCGATTACGAGCCGGTCAGCCAAAAGGCCGCCTGGATTAGTCCCGTTCCTGGCGGAGTCGGACCCATGACGATTGCAATGTTGCTGGACAATACGGTGGAGTCTGCTAAGAGAATGGCTGGGATGATGTAGGAGGATGGGGGCTCCCTTGCTCGCCGAACGCGCACGGTAAAGCTGTGCTCGTCCAAGCGCGCAGTGGGAGCCCCCATTCCTCCTCCATCAGGTTGGAATCCGGGAAAAAGAAAGCGAACATAGGGGCGGTGCTCGCATGGGAAAAGGGCGCGTCTTGGCGCGCCCGAGGGTGGGCGGGTGCCATGGTGCGCGCGGTGGAAGGCGCCCATGCTCCAACCTC
>DASTJX010000323.1:0-3992 GCA_035716265.1 Nitrospira sp. | reverse complement strand
CTGAACCGGCTTCCAGATAGGCCATTTGGGCTGCCTCAGGCGACAGTCGGCTCCAACTCCCTTCCAATGTTGGTAAGGGCACCACCTGAACCGTTCCGTCTGTTGCAAAATCGATATCCTGTTGTACATCCCCGCTCAAATGCATCGCCAGGCCTTCATTCAACCACGTCGGAACAACCGCCCCCGTTGCATTCATTTCATCGTGCAGCAGGGCATGCACGAATTCGTGTCGTAAAACACGTGTCAGCCATTTGCGGTCCGTTAGGGCTCCTTGTGTGGGAATTTGAATGCGGCCCAGCACGGGATCAAACAAACCATCCGCCCATGTGGGGCTGTCGGTTGCGCTCTGAAAGGTCTCCTTCGCCAGCAGGACGACCAGTAGCGGCTTCGTCGGAAAGTACTGGAACTCTTGTCCAATTTCGCGATAGGCGGTTTCCAGGATGTCAAGGACGATGGACCAGGTGATGTAGTCCTCCTCACCATCGAATTTGACAATGAAGTGTGCGCTCCTGCGGGGTATCAGTCTCTCTTCGACCCGCCTGCTTCGCTCAAGCTTCCTGATGACGGATGTCAGATATGATTGCAGCGTGGGATCCGTTGCCAGCCTCTCCTTGGCTTGCTGCAGGTGGTGTCCTGCCTCCTCAAGATGGTCGTGTTCCTGCAAGACATCAGCGAGCGCAAGATGTGGAAAGGCTTCATCCGGCACGAGGGCAATCAGGCTCCTGAGGAATTCAGCGGTGAGGTGCGGATCACGCAACACCCAGTATGCATGCGCCAAGTTCAATTGGATGGTGGCATTGCCGGGATCGAGAGCGGCGGCCTTCTTGAACGTATTGAGCGCTGCTTCAGTACCGCTACTTTGCTCCTGGAGGATACCCAGATTGTTCCACATCACCGCAACATGCTGCCGCATGATAGTGTCGGATAGAAGAGAGCTGGAGAGCTCGCGCAGCTGGGCGTCTGCCTGCCCGATGTCGCCCCGCTCCAGCTGTTCTTGAATCTCGCGGAGGAGATCCATCCCCTTCAAATCGGGAAACGCCTGCCACTCTATGACACGCGAGCGTCGGGCTGAAAGCTTGTCTTCGGACGGATGCTGAGAAGCGGTCGGGAGCGTCTGGTCGGGAACCACTGGATGCGAAGGGGCCGGTTGAGGCGGAGATTCCTGTGGCCTTTTGCCTATATGAAACAGCACGAATAGCATAAGTGCCAGGAAGAAGGGACCAAGAACATGAGTAAGGCTACGACGAAACATGCGCAATTCCACATTATCCGCTGTTTGTAACTGTAGCACTGGGGACAAGGCCCACCAAGAAAAGATCCGAAAGCCCACGGCATCCAATGACTCCTCCGGGGAGCTGCCCGTTTTCGCCTCGTTGAGCGGCTGAATAGGGTGTGCTACCATTCGCGGCAGAATGCCGCGCCCTCTCCTGAGCCTCCAGAGCGAGGCGCTTCGGGCTTTCTTACAACGTGTTGCGCGACCGATCGACTTCGCGTGTCGCAACGCCTTCGCGCACCTCGGCACAGTGAGAAATCTCGAGACCTTCGTCGCTGCTCAGGTGCGAGCGGCCCTCACCGAACTGAAGTTTCCCCGCGCAATCGAATCGGACTTACTCGGCCTACAACACCTCTTTATTGGGTTTCATTCCGCCCTCACGCCGAAACAGCAGCGCGAACGGTTGACACAAGCCAGAACCCTGCTCTCACATCTCCAGGGTACATACCTCCAACTGGAGCGGAACAACGAGGGGGGAGGCGAGCAAACCTATCGCGACGTGCCAGGCGTGCACGAGGGGCAGCCTCTGTGGGAGAGCTCCATTCAGTTTGTAAAAGGGGTGGGCCCGAAGCGAGCCCTCCTCCTCCAGCGTCTGGGTATCGAGACCATTGAGGACGCATTATGGAATATCCCCTGGCGGTATGAGGACCGCTCTAAGATTACCTGCATTAAAGACGTCACACCTGGCATGACGGCGACGCTAAGCGCCGAAGTGGTGTCGGTTCGTGCGACCCGATCGCGAGTACGGCGAATGTCGATTCTGGACCTGACTGTCGATGACGGGACGGGACGGCTTCAGGCAGTGTTGTTTAATCAGCCCTATCTGCAAGATCTGGTGAAACTGGGGACGCGCCTGTTGCTCGTAGGACGCATCGTCACCGGGCAGCAGGGGTGGCTACAGCTTCGAATCGATGTCGCTCACTGCGAGGTGATCGAGCAGGATACCGAAGTGACATTGCATGCAGGACGGATTGTCCCCATCTATCATGAAACGAAAGGATGGAGTTCTCGGCAGATGCGGGTCCTCGTGCGGACGGTCCTCGACGAGTATGCCGCTCGCACGTCGGAGATTCTACCATTGCGTGTGAGGGCAGAGCACCGCCTTATGCCGATTCCGCAGGCGTTGGAGGAAGCCCATTATCCCGCGGGTGGAACCGATCTGGCCGCGCTTGAGCAGGGACGGTCTGCGGCGCACCGCCGCCTTGCCTTTGAAGAGTTGTTCATGCTTCAGCTTGCCTTGGCGAATCGGCGGCGTCGCATAAGGGAAGAACACAAACCAATCCGGTTCGACCCGCATACGCCACTTTTGCAGCGATTGTCCCAGTTACTCCCTTTCAAGCTGACGGGAGCTCAAGAGCGGGTGCTGCGCGAGATTCAGGCCGATATGGTCGCCGCAAGACCGATGAACCGTCTACTTCAGGGCGATGTGGGATCAGGCAAGACGCTGGTCGCCTTGCATGCCATCATCATGGCTTGCGGGTCAGGGTGCCAAGCAGCGGTCATGGTTCCCACTGAGATCCTCGCCGAGCAGCATTTTGCCAATCTGAAACCCATGCTAGAGGAGCTTGGCTTGCAACCCACCTTGGTTACCGGTGGACATCGTTACAAGGGACGAGCTGAGTCTCTGAGGCAATTGCAAGCGGGGACTGCACAGGTGGCGATCGGAACGCATGCGCTGCTTCAGAATGACGTCCAGTTTTCCTCGTTGGGGTTAGCCGTAATCGATGAGCAACATAAGTTCGGGGTGCTTCAACGGAAGACACTGATGGATAAGGGGTATCGCCCGGACATTCTGGTCATGACAGCCACGCCCATTCCGCGCACGCTTGCGATGACGGTCTACGGCGATCTCGATGTATCGATCATCGATGCGCTGCCACCCGGAAGGAGGCCGGTGAGGACGTGGCTATTTTCCGACAGTCAGCGGGGACGGGCATGGCACATCGTCCGGGAACAGCTTGAGCAGCAACGTCAGGTCTACTTCGTGTATCCCTTGGTTGAGGAATCCGAAAAACTCGACTTGAAGGCAGCGCTACAAGCGGCGGGAACATTGCAGAAGGACTTCTCATCATATCGAGTGGGCCTCCTCCATGGCAGAATGTCTTCCCCGGACAAAGACCGAACGATGAAAGCCTTTAAAGCCGGGGAGATCCACATTCTTGTGGCCACTTCAGTGATCGAAGTAGGGGTCGATATTCCCAATGCGACGGTCATGGTCATTGAGCATGCCGACCGCTTCGGTCTGGCCCAGCTACACCAATTGAGGGGGCGCGTGGGCCGAAGCGCGCACCAAGCCTATTGCCTATTGATGGCGCCAGCACCTCGTCGCGGGAATGCGGCGGAACGGCTGCATCATGGTGAAGAAGATGTGTCGCTTGCGCAGCGACGGCTCGAGGTCATGGTCAAATCGAACGACGGCTTTCTTATGGCGGAAGAAGATCTGCGGTTGCGAGGGCCCGGGCAATGGTTTGGAATTCGGCAGTGGGGCCTTCCTGAATTCCGGGTCGCCAATCTGCTCCGCGATGCGGAGCTGCTGCAGCAGGCACGTCGGGCCGCCTTTGCATTGATCGAGCGGGATCCTCATTTGAAGGCTCCCCAGCACCGACTCCTGAGGCTTGCAGTAGAACGGCGTTGGCGGATGAGACTTGACTTGGGTTCGGTCAGCTGATTTCTCAGAAGGGCACGATGGGATTGATTCAGCGAGTGAAGCATGACCTGC
>DASTJX010000322.1:0-8366 GCA_035716265.1 Nitrospira sp. | reverse complement strand
ACAAACGATACGGCAGTCTGCAAGCACATTTTCAAGGACTTATGGGATGTACCAACGGAGGAGTGCCAGACGTCGCTACCGAGTTGTGCTCAGATTCGCCAATTATTGTCACTGCGTGCAGGAGCTGTAGGAAATCGCAGGGCAATTCTGGCAAGGGCTTACTCGCTTTGCAGGTAGGACAGATTCTGAAGTCCAGGCGGAGTGCGCTCCTGCCGGCATTCCGCTGACTTCTACTGTGGAACTGGCGGAGGCAATTCCGATACAGAGCCAACCGATTTGGATACGCCTTGCTTCTTCACCTTCACACAGAAGAGCAGGGCGACCAGGACGAGGCCAACCGCGCTGATCCCCGCCCCGACTTTCAACAACGGCGTCTCATACTGAAACACGATACGGTTGTTGCCTGCCGGAACTAGCACGGCGCGGACCAGCCCATTCGCCCGGAACATTTCAAGTTGACCTCCACCTGCAATGCTGGCTTTCCATCCCGGTTCAAAGGCATCAGCCAACACCAAGACGGCTGGTCCTTGAGTCTGCACGTCGACTTCAACGCGTTCGGGCCGATACTCGAGGATGGACGCATTGGCTACCGCTGAGGCGCTTGGCAAGGGAACGGGCACGCCTTCGATTCCATCCACCTGCGCGCTCAAGAACTCCTGCCGTTCCAGCAGGGCGCGCATCGGCATCGCCGGCGATATGACTTCCGGTCGGCGAGACAGGTACGCGCGAGGCGTCACGGGCACGGGGTTTCGTACGAGAGCCAGGTCGTAGTCCGCTAGCCTCGCGACAATAGACCCCGCAAATGAATCGCTCTCGAATCGTACCGGACGACCGATAAAATAGGCCACGTTATAGCGGGCCAGAAGGTGAACACTCGCGTTCCTGCCGATCTCGTCGACTCGAGGGCTGAGCCCGGCCAGGTAATGTTGTATGGATTCGACTCCAAAGACCGCGTTGTGCTCAAGGTACAGCCCGTTGCGGCGGAGAGCGGCAGTTCGCTCACGGGACGTCAGCCGGTTTTCCACCTCTTGGGACACTGCCGCCGTACTGTCCTTTATGCTCAGAATGCGGAAATGGCCCGGTCCCCTTACCTTGGCGTCCTCGGAAAGAGCCGACACGAAACCGGGAGTAAACGTCCAGGCCTCAGAGGAAGACGTTTGCACCATGGGCAGGTTGGCTCCGGCGAGATCCAGAACTATCAACAATACCAGTGCCGCGCCGCTCGCAAGCTGGTCGGCCGGTCGGATCGTCATCCATCGAAGCAGCATCCCCATGCCGAGTGCCACTGCTCCGCCACACAAAGCCGAGACGCTCACCGCATGGGCGATATGTTGCGCGAGATCGGAGGGTACCAGGAATACCTCCGAGAACAGGCGCGGTCCCTGTTGCGTCGCCAGCACTCCAGCAAGCGCCGCGAACAAGGCTGCCGTCACATACCATAAGAACACACTCGGACGACTGCGGCGCAGGACGTCCACGCCGCCTGCCGATAGTAACGCAAGGCCAAACGTCGCAATGCCCATCAATTTTTCCGGATAGCGAAACGCCGACCACAACGGCACCCAATCATAGAACAGGTCGTAGACGCCAGCGTATGAGCCCATCGCGAGGACAATGCTGGACACAACGATCACCGTAAAGACGAGCATCCCGCGGCGGCGCAAGCCCGCCAGCCCAAGGCCTATCAACGGAAGCCCTAGGTACAAACTTTCCGCCCAAACGCCCGCCGGGCCGCGCCCCTGCTCTTGGGTGTGAAACAACGCCTCTGCGACACGATCGCCTTGCGTGCCCTCTCCGATCGGCGATATCAGCATCGTCAGCAGCCGTAATGGGTGGGTCGACCAGTGTATGGCTTCCGCATGGAACAACGCAGGATCGGTCCTGTCGCTGTGCTGATAGCTGACCCATGACGGCGCAAGCTGGATGGCCCCCACCAGAACGGTGAGAGCGGCAACGGCAATCAGACGGCCGAAAACCCCAGGCTGTTTTCCGCGCATGGTCGTCCATATGACGGCTACACCACCATAGTAATAGGCTGTCTGGATATCTCCATGCAGAATGACGCTCGCCCAGATGAGCGCCGACGCCCCAATCCAGCGCAACGCGCGAGTCACCCTCAGCTTTTCAATCGAGCACACGAAGAGCGGCAGGGCGCAAAGCGAGTACAGATACAGAAGATTCTCCGTCAAGGACATCACATAGCCTGAACAGGAAAAGCCGACAGCTCCAATCGTCGCGCCCATTCGGGATATGCCAAGGACACGAGCCAAGAGAAACGTTCCGGAGGCAGCCATGAGACAGGAAAGCAGCGTTGAAAGGCGATACGCATCGGGCACGGGCAACAGCCAATACAGCGCCGTAAAGGGATGGAACACGCCCATCACCGTCAGCGCGATAAGGGGGCGCCCAAGGCCTTCGTAGGGAAACCACTGAGGCAGTTCGCCTGCGGAAAGACGATCAATGATGTACTGCTTGAGGGGGAGGAAGAGCTGGAAGGCGTCCCGCTTGATTAATACGAGTCCGGGCAGCCACAGTTGGGCATAGACGAGCAGCAGCAAGCCGGTCAGCCCTGCCAGGCAGAGCGCGTCGCGCCGATCGAACTCCGTATCGAAGACACCGGCCCGCGCCGCCGACAGGTCCGTCGGCCCAGCCGCACCTGTAGGGAGCTGACCGCGCGACATCTCGTCGAGGTCCGGGATGGCATGGTGCTGCACCACAACGGCAGGAGTCTAGCAGGATTGAAGATGATCGCAAGAAAATGACGGTTCGCTCGTTATTGGGAGATCGGCAGAGAGGGTTTCTGGCCGGCGACTCTGCGTTTGGCCTGCTGGATTCGTTCTTCTTGTGCAGGATCACCCATGCCCTGCTCGCGGAACCGGTCCATCAACTTGTGATTGCTCGGATCCAGTTCCAGGGCGTGGAGCCAGGCTTCCCGGGCATCGGAGAGGCGCTGCTGTTTGGCGTAGATGTCGCCGAGATGCTCATAGATCACCGGATCGTCGCCTACCAGCGCGGCTGCCCGCTTGAGTTCTGCGAGGGCTTCGGTCAACAACCCTGATTTGAAGAATGCCCAGCCAAGGCTGTCCACATAGTAGCCGTTCTCAGGTTTGAGCGCGACCGCCTGTTTTGTCAGTGAAATCGCTTGTTCGATTTTAATGCCTCGATCTGCGTAGCTGTATCCGAGATAGTTGAGCGCATCGGCGTGATGCGGATCAAGCTGGATGGCGGTTTCCATCGCTCGCACGACATCGTCGAACCGGTTCAGTTTGTCGTACGCCGTGCCCAGATTGAAATGCAGATCGGCATTCTTGGGATTGTGACGGATGCCCTCTTGAAACACTTCGGCAGATTTGTCGTATTGATCTTGTTGCAGGTAGGCCAACCCTTGCACAATGTGGGATTCCGGCTGTTTGGGGTTCAGCGCGATCGCCCTGCTCAGGTGCTCCGTCGCTTCGGGGAACTTTTTGAGCCGGTAGTACAACACGCCCAAATGCAAATGCCCTTCGTAAAAGGTGGGCTCGAGCTGCACATTGAATGTATAGGTCTCGAGCGCTTTTTGAGTGTCTTTCGATTCCTCGTAGATGTAGCCGAGGTAGTCTCTCACTTTCAGCTCCGCAGGACGGACTTTGAGAATCTCCGTCAACCGCTCGATCGCTTGAGGATATTCCTTCTGTTCGCCGTGGATGAGGGCCATTCGAAGCTGCGCATCCAGATCGGACGGATCTTCGGCAATCATCGCTTCAAGTTCTTTTCTGGCACCAGAATAGTCCTTGGCGTCGATATACAGCCTCACAAGCTGGTGACGGATGTCTCGGTTGCGGGCGTTGACTTGCTGGAGGTATCTCTTAAGCACACCAACGGCTCGCTCTTTTTCATGGCGCGACTCATAGATGGCGGCCAGGGCCAGGTAGGCCGGCTCGAACGAGTAATTGGCGGTGATGGCCCGCTCGAAGCTGGCGGTCGCCTCTTCCACCTTCCCTGCTTCCAGCAAGACCCGTCCCAGCTGATAATGCCCGACGGCGTTATCGGGTGATCTCGCGATCCCGGCCCGCATCGCCTGCTCCGCTTCCGCCGGGCGCTTAAGGTTGAGGAGTAAGAGGCCTTTCGAAAAATACGCGTCTCCCGATTCCGGATCGAGTTCCACTGCGCGGTCCAACACGCTCAACGCCTTGTCGCCTTTACCGCCTCCGGCAAGAATGCCCGCCATGTGCGTCAGCATGCGCCCGTCATCGGGCCGGCCGTCAGCCACCTCCTCCGCATAACGCAAGGCATTTGGCATGTCACCGAGCGAAAAATGCAGGCTGGCCAGCCGTGCTTTCACGGAAAGCGCATTGGGGTCGGCTCTCAATGCCGCCTCATACTCCTTGAGGGCAAGTTCGGAATTTTGCGACAGCTCGGCTTGATAGCCGAGCATGAAGTGGTAGGCCGCAGACGCGTCAGCGGGACGGGCTGACGGTGCCGGCTTGGCCGGTTGGGCGCTTTGGACCGGTCGTTCGGGTGATTTGGACGGCGACGCGCAGGCCGCAGCCGCCAGGAAGGAGAGCGGCATCAACGCGCATAGACATCGAAGCGACCAGGCTGCCGTGGTGCTATACAATTTCATCCGTCTCATCGGACGATCAACAGCAATCCTGAGAGGACTCGCAAACACTCACCGATTATACGAAGCGGTCATGGCAGGGTCAAACGACTTCACGATTGTCGAGGCTTTCAAATTTTGCGAACCGGTCATGGAAAAAGAGTTCCTTTTTCCCTATAGGACCGTTGCGATGCTTGCTGACGAGAATGTCGGCTATGCCTTTGCGTTCCGAGTTCTGATCATAGACGTCTTCGCGGTAAATAAACATCACGACATCGGCATCCTGCTCGATCGCGCCGCTCTCGCGCAGATCCGCGAGCATGGGAATCGGCGGCTTCCTGGCCTCGACTGCCCGACTGAGCTGCGAGAGGGCAACGACCGGCACGTTCAACTCCTTGGCCAGCGCCTTCAGCGACCGGGAGATGTCCGAAATCTCCTGCTGACGCGACTCGGCATCGCTTCGTCCCTGCATCAGCTGCAGATAATCAACAATCAAGAGATCCAATCCCCGCTCGGCTTTTAACCTCCGGGCCTTCCCCCTCATCTGCTGTACGGTAATCCCTCCGGTATCGTCGATATAGATGGGGGCTTGCTCGAGGCGGCCCGCGGCTTCAGCGAGGCGCCACCAGTCCTCTTTTTGTAGTTTCCCGGTGCGGAGCGCATGGGAATCGACGCGCGCTTCAGAACTGAGCATGCGGAGCACGATTTGAGGCTTCGACATTTCCAGGCTGAAGATGCCAACCGATGTCCCGGCATGGAGGGCCGCATGGGCGGCCATGCCCAAGACGAGACTGGTCTTGCCCATGCTGGGTCGGCCCGCGATCACCACCAGATCCGAGGGCTGCAGTCCCGCCGTCAGATCGTCGAGGTCATAGAACCCCGTCGGGACCCCCGTGACCTGCTCCTTTCTCTTGGAGAGCTTATCGACCAGATCAAGGCTTTCCTTGATGATCGCGTTAATGGGACTGAATGACCGATCAAGTTTTCCCTGCGCGATGCTAAAAACCGAGCGCTCGGCAAAATCCAGCAGTTCATCGATGGGCGCTGTGCCTTCGTACCCTCTGGTCAGGACTTCTGTCGACGTATGCAGAAGTTCACGGAGCAACGCCTTGTCGCGGACGATCTTGCTATGGTAGCGGATGTTGGCAGAGCTCGGAACGATCTGCACCAACTCGGCCAAGTAGGCCGCGCCGCCTATCGCTTCAAGCTCTCCCTGGGCCTTCAGTCGTTCCGTTAATGTGATCTGATCGATGACCTCTCCGGTCTCAGAAAGCTCGAGCATGGCGCGATAAATTTTACGGTGAGCGGTGCGATAGAAATTTTCTTCGACCACCAACTCCATGGCCTTGGCCATGGCTTGGTTGTCCAACAGGATGGCGCCAAGGACAGATTGCTCCGCCTCGACGTTTTGCGGAGGCAATTTCGGCTGCGAGAGGTCGATGCCCGGCATGGACTTCATTTCGGTTCTTTCCGCCGTCGCCGCGACCGTCCGCCTGCCGATAGCGCGGTCCGCGTAAGCGTCTTCATCGCCGGGCGATGCGGGCGTCCGTTGCGCCGTCCATCCGCCCCGCCAAGTTTTTCGAAGTACGCCACATGATCCTGATCCATCCCTGGCGCACCAATGACAATCAGCGCGTTGGCGCCCTGGGCTTGTGCGGCCTCAAGCGCATTCGACACGAGGGTGTGCTCGCTGCCTTTGATCAACACTTGAACCACCCGGCCCTGCGTGCGCCGTAAGGTGTTGGCAATCTCGATCACCGCGCGCATGGAGCGACGAAGACCGGCCACAACATAATCAAGGCGCGGGCTGCCGACTCCCGGCTGCGGCAACTCGACGGCGCGGAAAAGATGATCCACGTCCAAGGCAAACCCGGTCGAGGGCAGATCGCGCCCGAATCTGCCGATCAAATGATCGTAGCGCCCTCCTCCGCCCAATTCGGCGCCCACGCCGGAAGCAAACACGTCGAACACAACGCCGTCATAGTAGTCGAACCCCCGGAATTCGCCAAGATCGAGCAATAAGGAATCGCGATGGCCTGCAGCGCACAAGAGGTGATACACCTGTGCCAGTCGATCGAGCGGCGCCGTAAGGGTCGGCTCGCCGGCAGCGAGAACGCGTCCCCGCTCCAATACCTCCTCGTGTCCGGTCAGTTCGGGCGCTTCCCGAATGGCCTTGGCTGCAGCTTTGGCGATCCGTTCGCTCCCCAAAATTTCCTCGAGCCGCGGCAAGTCTTTCTTCGCTGCCGCCTGCTCGGCACGTTTTTGCCCCTGAGGAGAGAGCCCCGACCGCATGAGCAGTCCCTTGATAAAGCCGACGTGACCAAGGGCTATGGTAAATGAACGCAGGCCGATCGCCTGCAGACACTCAATCAGGAGACTGATGATTTCGTAGTCACCGGTGACATCGTCGACTCCGACCAGTTCGGCTCCCACTTGAAAAATTTCTCGACCCCTCCCCGCATGTTCCGGTTCATAGCGAAATACCGACGTCCGGTAGGAGAGCCGTTGCGGGACCGTGGTTCCCGTCAGGCCCATGCCGATCGTTCGAGCCACTTGTGCCGTCGCGTCCGGCCGCAACAAGAGCGTCCGGCCGGTTGTGCGGTCGATGAATTGATAACAGGTCTCCAGGAGCTCGGCTTCGAGACCAGGAGCCAGCACATCCAGGTACTCGAATGTCGGCAGAATGATCTCGTCAAACCCCCAGCTGGAAATCTGCGAAAGCAGTTGATCCTCGATGCGGCGGACCTCCTTGGCGGCATGCGGCAGGATGGTTGCCATCCCGATCGGGACAAGCGAACGTTCACGGGAGGACGGCGAATGCCCTGAGGGGAGGCGCGACTTCGGAGCAGTGACCATGATCAACCGACGGAGCGCGTGTAGGTGGCGGCTTGGAACATTCAGGCTTGGAACGTTCAGGACAGCGCTGCAACTTTGACGGCCACGATATCTTTGCTCGACTGAATGGTGTTCAGCACATGCGCCGGGAACGCTTGATCCGAGCCGATGATCAACAAGGCGTTGCCGCCACGCTTCTCAAGCGCACATTGCATACGAACAATGTTGATGTTGTTGTCACCGAGAACTTTCCCGACCATGCCGATGACCCCAGGGCGATCAATATTATGGATGAACAGCATGTGCCCTTCCGGCACGACTTCGACTTTGAACTGGTCGATCTCGACGACCCGCGGCTCCTTCTTATGGTAGAGGGTGCCGGCGACAAGGCGGGATTGTTTGCCGGCTTCCACACGAACGCGGATCAGGCTTGTGAAATCGCCCGCATCGGTACTTTTGACTTCTTTGACTTCAATACCCCGCTCTTTTGCGACGATGGGCGCATTGACGTAATTGACGGGGGCCTCCATGATCGGCGTCAACAAGCCCTTCAAGACGGCAATGGTCAGGGGCGCAATGGAGAGAGTGGTCACATCACCGCTGTACTCTACCGTCACCCGTTCAAGCCCCCCTTCGCAGAGTTGCGTTTCCAGCCTGCCGAGCTGCTCTGCCAGCGCGAGATAGGGCTGCAGCCTGGGCAGCAATTCCGGCGACACCGACGGGATATTGACCGCTCCGCGGGCAATGCCCTTTGTAAAATAATCCACAATCTGTTCGGCGATTCCCACCGCCACGTTCTCCTGCGCTTCCGTCGTCTGTGCGCCGATGTGAGGCGTGCAGATGAAATTGTCGAGAGACAACAGTGGGTGGTCTGCCTTGACCGGTTCTTCCTCGAAGACGTCGAATGCAGCCGCCCCCACACGCTTGCTTTTGAGGGCCTCGTACAAATCCC
>DASTJX010000321.1:0-9248 GCA_035716265.1 Nitrospira sp. | reverse complement strand
GACCGATCAGGCAATGTAGTCGGACGCTTTCACCATCGCACGAAGCCGGTGTCGCCTGAGGTCGTGAACGAAATCGAGCGGGTACTGGCGGCCAAGTAAACCAGCCTCAGACTTTTCGATAGAACGCAATATGGTCACGATACTCCTGGATCGCTGCCGCTAGCGCTGAAGATCCTCGAGGGATGTTTGCCTCCAACGTGTCCTCAATCGCCTGATCATCGATTTCAACCTCGTACCGGTCCTGGACGTTCGTCCGTACCGGACCCGCCATGACGTCGCGGGGCATGAAAATCTCCTTCCACACTTCCTTTTCGACGAGACACACGTCGCGGAACCGCTCATAGAACAGCGCCAGCTTGTCCGGATCAGTCACTCTGATTCGTTCACCCATCACGGTCCTTACGAAAGGGGAGAATTATTTCTGCGCGGAGGGCGGCGCGGGAAGTTTCTCGACGATCGAAAACCGCATGGTCCCGACCTGGTTCGCTGCATGGAACGGCTGTTGTCCCAGCGGCGTGATGAAAATTTTGACCTGATACTTGCCGATCGGCCACCTGTCGTCTTTCCGCTTGAGTTCAAGAAAACCATACCGTTCATGACCGGGAACTTCAAGGCTGTCTTTTCCGATCGGCGCATCGGGCAGTTTGCCGGCCTCGCTTTCGAGAAACCACTGCGCACTGAATTGGGCGGGATCTTCAAGCGGGGCCACCTCGAACACGATATAGATGGCGGGCGTCTCAGGGGTGAACACGGAAGTCGGCTCGATCGGCTTCAGCCTCGGATCCTGGGTGTACCAGCCTTTGCGTCCAAAGCTGTCCCACTCCACGTCATAGCCCTTTGCCATTTTGATCCAAGTGAAGAGCGACTGGGGAATGCCTTTTTTTTGTTCGTCGAAGGAGGGGCTCTGGGTAGGATCGATTTCCGTCCTGGATTGCTCTTTGGGAGCGACCAAATCTCTCGCGTCGGCGGACCACCCACCGCCCACCATTGGACTCGAGAGACCCAGGAGGCAGGCGAGCAGCCAACGAGATTGGAACCGTGCGGGTGTCCCCGATATGCTCATGCGAGTCTCGCCACCCACCTCCATTCAACACCTATTTCGTACCGGACGCAAGCCGTCTGTGATAGGGTGAGGCCGTCCACTTTTTCATGAGTCATCGTGTGAGTGTTCCGAAGTCTGTTCAACACGAGAGTAGCGAGCCAAGTCGACGGTACGGCCTTCGGGATGGCGCCTGTCAAGCGATTACCCAGGGCAGCGGGGAACAATACCTCTCCGCGTTTGCCCTTCTGCTGCATGCGAGCCCGTTTCAACTGAGTCTGCTGTCTGCGCTGCCTCAATTGATGGGCACCGTTGCGCAGGTCGCATCGGTCAAGCTGCTCAAGTGGTTTCCGGACCGCAAAGCCCTCATCCAGGCCGGCACGGTCGGCCAGGCGTTAGCCTGGGTTCCCATCTTGTTGTGGCCGCTCTTGTTTCCGGACATCGGCCCCTGGCTGGTGATCGCCGGCACCGCTTTGTATTTCGCCTGCACACAGTTCACCACCCCGGCCTGGAACAGCTTTATTGCCGACCACCTCGATCAACACGAGCGGGGCGCCTACTTTGCCCGCCGAGCCACCATCATGGCGAGCCTGAGCTTCGGCGCGCTGTGCATCGCGGGGTGGCTCTTGAGTCTCTGGCAGCATCATGCGCTCGCCTGGATGGGCTTCGCCGTCATCTTCACCGTGGCCGGAGTGGCGCGCATGTGTTCGGCCATGGCCTTATCAACAGTCGAAGATGTGCATCACACGTCTCATGCCGATGTCACCCCAAGTTTCCGGACGTTCCTTGCCGACACAAGCGTGAGCTTTCGCCGCTTTCTCCTCTTCTCCGGTCTGATGCACGCCGCCGTGTTGATTGCCGCCCCGTTTTTTGTCCTCTACATGCTGCGGGACCTCCACCTCGCCTATTGGAGCTATGGGACCTGGTTGGCCGCAGGCATCTTGGGGCAACTCGTCACATTAGGGGCATGGGGACGGTTCGCCGATCGGTTCGGCAATAAAGCGCTGCTGTCCGTGACGGGGTTCATGGTGCCGTTTCTGCCGATGTGCTACTTGGTGGGCACCAGTCTCCCGTTTCTGTTCTGTGTGAACTTTCTCGGCGGCGTGACCTGGGGAGGGTTGGCTCTGGGCCTTCAAAACTATGTGTTCGACGCGGTGCGGCCGGCGGATCGCGCCAAAGCGGTCGCGACATACAGTACGATCAATGCGCTCGGATGGTGTGTCGGCGCCTTTGTAGGAAGTTGGCTGGTCACCCTGCTGCCCTCACAGATTGCTATCGGACACCTTTCGCTGCCCTTGGCCTCCAACCTGCCGTTGGTGTTTTTCGTATCGGGCGCGCTACGGTTGGCGGTGTCGGGCGGTCTTCTCAGGTCCTTTCATGAGGCGCGGGCCGTAGAGCAGGCGCCATTCACTCAGCTCGTGTGGGAGCTCCCCTTGGTCAAGCCACTCACCCAATTCCTGGCGAGTCCGGGAAAGTAAGCATGGCTGCCCTATCCTAGCGCGGCTCTTGCGATGCCCGCTCCCGCTCTTCCTGCTTGAGCTTATCGAACGTATGGTCCGCATGGCCTCGCACTTGATCGGGTGTCGGCTGTGCCATTGGTTTGGGCTCGTGGCTCGAACAGCCTGCCACTGTTAGGAGTACTCCCGCCAGTGTGAGCGCACACACCATGTTCTGTGGGCCTTTCCAAGACTGCACGCGAAGCGCCATACCCATCCTCCTCATAAGAGATAGTGCCCTAGGCATCCCCGGCCGGAGGCATCATACTCTCCCCTGCCTGGCAAAACCACCAGATCGGCGGCGTGGTCAATTGACTGGGCTCCGGATGACGAGGTATCCTCGACCAACTGCCACCCTGCATCGAGATTCAATGTCATTGCGTGATCGACTGACCGAAGACCTCAAGCTCGCCATGAAGGCGCGCGATCAGCTGCGGATGGATGTCATCCGCATGATTAAGGCCGCTGTGCTGAACAAGGAAGTCGAGCTGAAAAAGGACCTCGACGATGCCGAGATGAGCCGCATCATGACCACAATGATCAAGCAGCGGAAAGAATCCGTGGAGCAGTTTGAAAAGGGTCAGCGGGCCGAGCTCGCTGCAAAGGAACGACAGGAAATTTCCATCATCGAAACCTACTTGCCCCAAGCCCTTTCCATTGAGGAACTCGCCCAAACCATCGATGCCGTGATTCGCGAGACGGGTGCCGCGTCCGCCAAGGACATGGGACTCGTGATGAAAGCCGTTATGGCTCGTCTCGCGGGCCAACCGGTTGATGGGAAGTCCGTCAGCGACCTCGTTCGCTCCAAACTCAAGTAGTGCCAATCGTCCGCAGAGTCGTCTGCTATACTTGGTGGCGTACTGATGGGCCCGACATTAGGAACCACCACGTAGGAGTTTCATGAGTATTCTGATCGTTGACGATTCGCCGGATCAGCAGGCTCTACTGCGCGCCATCCTGGACAAAGCCGGCCATACAGACGTCCTTAGCGCTGATTCGGCGACAAGCGCGGCAAAGGTGCTCAACCTCACAGGTGACTCCACCACCGAGCACATCGATCTCATCCTGATGGACGTCCTGATGCCCGGACAGGACGGCGTCGAGACCTGCCGGCAAATCAAGCGCTGTGCGCACCTCCAAGACATCCCCGTTATTATGGTGACGGCCAAGAGCGATCTCTCGAATCTGCAGGACGCGTTTGCCGCGGGGGCAATGGACTTCATCAGCAAACCTGTCAGCAGCATCGAATTGCTTGCGCGCGTGTCCTCGGCGTTGCTTCTCAAGCAGGAGATGGACCGCCGGAAGAATCGAGAACTGGAACTGCGCCGCAGCAACGAGGAACTGCAAAAGGCACTGAAGGAGGTGAAGGTGCTCCGTGGCCTCATTCCTATCTGCGCATCATGCAAAAAAGTGAGAAATGACGGCGGGTTCTGGCAGCAGTTGGAAGAGTATCTTGGGGAGCATTCCGAGGCCGAATTCAGCCATGGCCTCTGTCAACCCTGCATTAAAAAGCTTTATCCTGGTGTTTACCAGGATTAGTTGTTACGATTTCCCTACTTTACCGCTACATCCCTCTGAAGCCGAGGCGCCATTTCCATGAGCATATTGATCGTTGACGACTCTCCAGACGACCGGACCCTGCTTCAGTCGATCCTTACCGCCGCAGGCTACGAACACATCCTGGTCGCCGAATCGGCTGTGACCGCCTTTCATCTCCTCGGGCTCGACGGGGGCAAGCAAGGTGCCGGCCGCGTCGATCTCATCTTGATGGACATCATCATGCCGGAAATGAACGGCATTGAAGCCTGCCGGCAAATCAAAGCCGTGGAGCGGTTCCGCGAAACTCCGATCATGATGGTCACTGTGAAGACCGATCCGGTTGATTTGCAGTTGGCATTCGCCGCCGGAGCCCTGGATTACATCGGCAAGCCGATCAATAAGATTGAGCTCTTGACGCGGGTACGATCGGTGCTGCGGCTCGTGCACGAGATCGAGCGGCGGCGGGCGCGCGAGCAGGAGTTGCTCGAGGTCATGCGGCAGCTCCAGGAAGCCAATCAGATGCTTCTGCGGCTCTCTTCTTTGGACGGCTTGACCGGCATCACGAACCGCCGGCAATTCGACGATTTCCTCGATCAAGAATGGCGGCGTGCCGTACGTGAATCGACGCCGCTGTCCCTGATCATGCTTGATATCGACCGGTTCAAGATCTACAACGATACCAACGGCCACACGGCTGGCGACGAGTGTCTACGGCAAGTGGCCAACGCCATCTCCGGAGCGGTCAACCGCCCGGGAGATTTAGTCGCGCGGTACGGCGGTGATGAGTTCGTCGTGGTGCTTCCCGGCACAGCGACGGATGGAGCCGCACAAGTCGCGGAGACCTTGAGAAAGCGAATAGAAACGCTCGGCATCACCCACTCGGAAGGCGATCACATCACGATCAGCGTGGGATATGCCAGTATTATTCCCAATCGAAATGCCTCCCCCACCGATTTGATCAAGGCCGCGGACCAAGCGCTCTATCAAGCCAAACAGGAAGGCCGCAACCGGGCCAAGCAAGCCGGCATTCTGACACTCGTTCCGCACTCGGACGACGAGTAGTCCGGCCGCGCTACCACGCGCCCCTGACCATGCCTCGACCTCACGTGTCATCTCGAACAAAGTCCCCTCGAACCTCACGCCGTCGTACACTTGCCCAGACACAGGCGGCGCTTCGCCGGGAACGGGCCGCACGCCGGCGGGAAGCGATCGAACATCACCAAACCGAGCAGGCGCTGGTGGTGGCCAAGGAAGCTGCAGAAGTTGCAAACAAAGCCAAGAGTGACTTTCTGGCGAGCATCAGCCATGAAATCCGTACACCGATGAACGCGATCATCGGCATGGCCGATCTGCTGTGGGAGACGGACCTGACTCCGGAGCAGCGCAAGTACCTCCGCATTTTCCGGCGCGCCGGCGGCAGCCTCTTGCAGTTGATCAACGACATTCTGGACCTCTCGAAGGTCGAGGCTGGTTACATTGAATTGGAGTCGATCGAGTTTGATTTGGGTGATCTCGTCGAAAAAGCCATTGAGATCCTGGCGATGCGCGCCAATGAAAAAGGCCTGGAGCTCGCCTGCCATTTGGCGCCTGACGTTCCCTGCTCCTTGATCGGCGACCCAAACCGGCTCCACCAGGTTCTCGTCAATCTCATCAGCAATGCGATTAAATTCACCGAGACCGGATCCGTCACCGTCGAAGTGACGAACGATGTCGATGAGGCAGCGCCGGGGGCCATTCGATTTTCGGTCACCGACACGGGAATCGGCATCGCTCGGGATAAACTGTCTGCGATCTTCGAACCCTTTACTCAGGCCCATGCATCCATCAGCAGACAATTCGGCGGCACCGGTCTTGGACTGACTATCAGTAAACAACTCGTGGGATTGATGCACGGCGCGATTTGGGCCGAGAGTACCCTCGGACAAGGCAGCACCTTTCACTGCCGGGTCAAGCTCGGGATCAATCCGAGCGCGAGGATGCGGCCTGCAGTTTGTCCACTTGATTTGCACGCCTTGCGCACCTTGGTGGTCGACGATCACCCGATGAATCGTAAGATCCTGATGGAGATGCTGAGGTCCTGGAATGCCGACGTCACGACCGTGTGCGACGGACAACAGGCATTGGCGGAATTACGGCAGGCAGCCATCTCCTCTCGGCCTTATGGTCTTCTTCTCCTGGACTGTCACATGCCGGGAATGGACGGATTCCAGGTCGTTGAGGCGCTCCGTTATTCGGCGCTGGCGGAAGGAGTGGCGATCATCATGTTGGCTTCCGACCATTGGGCAGATGATATCGCCCGAACGTATGATATGGCGCTTGCCGGGTATCTGACGAAACCAATTCGTCGGTCCGACCTGCTGCAGACCGTCAGCATTGCCCTGGATCGAGCACATGGAGTCGCCACAACGGCGACGGTGCGCGCCACGGCCCCGGCTCCTATTGCTTCCAGACCGCTGCACATCCTTCTTGTGGAAGACTCTCCGGACAACCAGGTTCTTGTTCGCTCCTATCTGAACGCCACACCGTATCAACTCGATATAGCCGAGCATGGTGGCATTGCCGTCGAGGAATTCAAGAAACGACAATATGACGTGATCCTGATGGATATGAACATGCCGGTCATGGATGGGTACGACGCAACCAGGAGCATTCGAGCGTGGGAACGGACACATGACCTTCCCCAGACCCAAATTATCGCGCTGACCGCTCTGGTCCTCAAGGAAGACGGAGAAAAGATTCTTGAGGCCGGTTGTAATGCACACATGACGAAACCCATCAGGCGCCAAACGCTGCTGGAAGTCCTTCAGGCCTGTGAAGGCTACCGACCAAAATGACCTCCTCCAACGGCAACAGCCCACGGCGTGTGATGGTCGCGGTCGATCCCGATCTGCAGGATCTGGTGCCCGGATTCCTGGAAAACCGCCGCAAAGATGCAGCAGCGCTGGCCCACGCGGCGCAAGCCAAGGATCTCAGCACCGTGCGTCTACTCGGGCACCGCATGAAGGGGGATGGCGGAGGGTACGGGTTTCACGAGATCAGCAGGATCGGCAACGCCCTTGAGCAAGCCGCACTCACAGAAGACTGGAACACCATCCGCCAGGAAACCATTAGTCTCACGGCCTTTCTTGCCCAGGTCGATGTCGTGTATCGACGCTGATACGGCCACAAGACTTTCGATGTTCCAGTCGGGCGTGTTCACACCTTTCCCGTTTTGTTGACATCTCCCCTGACCAGCCTCCCTTCAAAACCTCGGACTGCGTAACCACACCCCACCGTCTCTAGGGACCAGGAGAGCTGTTCCTGGCAGGGTTTCTTGAAATACTGTCCTATCACCGAAAGGAGGACATGATGGCTCAACAGGAAAGAATGCAGGAATCGCGGGGAAGAGACGCCCGTGGGGTGGTCAGTGAAAATCTGGACAGCGTCGAATCCGGGGTAGATGTGGCGATCGACAGCGCCAAAGACGCGGTACACGAGTTCCGTGATAAAGCCGAGGAAGTCGCTGACGCCGTCTTGGGGCGGGTGAACAAGTCGTGGGAGCGGCAACGGCCCCGGATTGAGGCCTATATGACGTCGCACCCTTGGATTGTGTTCGGAGGACTGATTCTCTTGGCGTATCTATTTTCAGCGAAAGAGCGGACACGCTAGAGTACAGTGGTGGGAGTTGTCGCCTCGTAGGGTACAGTGGCCCATAGTAAGGGTCCAGCGAGGCGGCGGTTCAGTTAAACGCCTTTCCTATACTACGGAGCTGATGGATTCGCTCTGGCCTTACGCGTGGGGGTGTGCTTACTTCTTCCCGATTGCAACTTTTGATCGTCTCGATGGTAACGAGACGTGACGCTCAGTCCGATGAATGATTCCGATCCGAGATGCACTTCCTCGTCCCAATAGTTAGGCTCGGCGGTTTCTATGACCCTGCCCTTTTCCTGCCCCATCGGAAGGCCCTCTACGCTCAGCGAATCCTGGACATGGCCGCATTCTAAACAACGCCATCTGGCCGTCCAGTCCATAAACCGATCCTCTACCAGGCCATCTCCGCAACGTGGACAGATCATGTGGCCTCCCTGTTCCGGACCGGGCGGACATACAGCTTTTCGTCATTCCATGTTTTTTTAATCTCGGAGGCTTTGATCGCTTCTTCGTGGGTCAGCGCCGGGGTACAAAAATCCTCGCCTCTGCAGACCGTATACGGATGTTCGGTGCAGCCTGAGACCAAAAGCAATAAGAGAGCTAAAAGGTATTTCACGGTTACCTCCCTTGTCTGGTGGCCAAAGAGCTTCGCTATATGGAGAAGGTAACTCGAGCCTGCAAAAATTCCTATCCTGCTTTGGGATTGTAGACTTCCACGTAGTTGGTGGCCTACTCCGAACCACGCAAAAGCGCGCGGGCAAACGGTTTGCCAATTTTTGTAATAAATAAACTTGTTCTTAGGGTGGATACTTCGGGGGTTTGCCGCAACTGTTCGAGGAAAGGGTCCTTCTTACGATCCCTTGGATATGCGTTTCGACTGCCGCTCACCGAAGGGCACGGCGTTCTAGTAGTACCGCCGTTCCCTGCGCTTCAGTCGTGTGAGTTCTCCTTTGTTTTTTCGTCCTCTGTCATTCTGGCGATCAGCCCTCCCAAGCGAATCAGTTCAGACTCTTGTAACATCAAGAACTGCAGACCGAACATGTCACCCTTCACCCACTGTACCACCGCCTTCTCAATGAAGATCGGCCGATCCAAATCAGGGGCATAGATGCGCAATTCCATGACCAGCGTTGGATACACCATGATCGGTACCCGAACGTGACACCCTGATAAAGACAAGTCGAGTAGCACCCCAACCTCGTCGTTTATGCCGCTCTTGTCAGACACCAACGTCCGAAACTCAGCCTCGAAACGGGGGGTCGATCGGCGATCTTCTGACGCAGGCAGGAGATGCGGTTCCTTGTGCATCGTTAGCGAGGCAAGCTTCTTCATGGTACTCTCCAGGTTCTTTTCTGGCGCATGAATGCCTCTACAAGCCTACCTTGCAAATGCACAGCTCACCTCCCCTAAACGAGGTACTACTAAAGAGGTAGTTGCGGCTGCCTGGGGGTATGTAGTTTTGGCGGAGAGGGTAGGATTCGAACCTACGGTCCGGGATGCCCGGACAGCAGCCATAAGGTTGCTACGATTACAGCCGCTCTCGC
>DASTJX010000320.1:0-4248 GCA_035716265.1 Nitrospira sp. | reverse complement strand
GTTGGGATCGAGCGTCACCTTGTCTGCCTGACCTAAGTGCCAACGAGGATCGCTGAAATCCGCATTCGCGACGCAGCAGGGTGGTGGCGCGGGCGGTGGAATAGGTGCTTCATACCCTCTGTAGCCGACGAACACTTCATTGGCGATTCCGCCAGCCATCGCAGTGATGTTGCTCACCGTTTGCTGGCCATTGGACGGATCGGTGTACGTTTGGACGTGGAGGCCGTCAGCTGCGGTGAATCGTCTGTACGTCGTTTCTCCAGGTCGTAAGACGTAGAGGGCATCCGGCGTCACCGCCCAAATATTCTGTGCGTCGTCCGGACTTGCATCGATGACCGTGCCCGCGAGGCTTTGAGCCGAACCGTAGACTGTGAGATCTGCCAAGGGCCAGGGGCCGGCTGGACCTGAGGGCGGTGGAGGCTGACCTGGACCTGGCTGCTGACCTGGCGGTGCTTCAGATGTCGAGCTATCTGAACCGCCGCACGCTGTTAGTAAACAGAGAAGAGCACAGAGGACTGCCCGGATCCACATGTCAGCTCCTTTGAATGAATCGGTTTCAACCCCTACCTTTAAAGTCCTACCGCTATTCCGAGAGTCCCCTAGCTAGGAAAGACCCCTGCAGGGGAGTTTCTGACCCCTTGACCGGTTGAGTCGGCGCAGGCTACCCTCCCATCGTTTCGAGAGGAGTGACTCATGACTCTGAGTAAAATGGTTGCTGTAGTTGCGATATTCGCGTCTTGTCTGGCCGCCTACGCAGTTAAGGCAGCGGAGCCCTCGTTTGAGCTCACGGCCCGATACATTTTGGAGGTGGTCAAGGCGTTTCGGACTGCGTATGTACTTCAGGTCGTCGAGCACGCGAGGGACGGGGGTGTGAAACCGGATGAAGATTGGCGAAAGGATGCGCATTTCATTCCGTTGCCTGCTCAATTCGTCAAAGCCGCTGCAGATCAGCTTGATAATTTCGAAATCGGCTTGATTGGCCTGTCCCCGGTCAATCAGGCCAACTATCCACGGACTCAAGCGGAGAGCGATGCCTTGATCCAGCTCATGAAGAACCGCGAGCGCTCCGTCACCACGTTCGTCGATGGAGATCAGTTCAAGGCGATATCAGCGGATCTTGCGCTCGTGCAGTCCTGTGTGGATTGCCACAACCACCACCCCAAAGCCACCAGACGTGATTTCCAACGATGGGACGTTATGGGTGGTCTCGTCGTACGGCTGAAGCGGGATGCTCGTCCGGAGGGATTACCGATCGGACCTGAGCCTCCCGGTCGTTCCTCCGGTCCGATTGAGAAACTGACGCCTCCGCTCACCGCTCCACCTCCGTGGGTTCGGTAGGTATCGCCACTTGACGCTCCGCGCGCCAGGGGCGTAGGCTTTCAATAGTTTTCTCACCGTCACGTACCATGTAGGTACCCCGATGGTCCTCCGTGGGATTCAGAACCAACGGTGTGGACCTGCCCGGTGCTTCCCACCAGACGGGATCTTTCTCCTCAGTATTGTCTTCCGCCGGCCACGGCGCGCTGTTGCTGTGCGATCCTGTGGCTTGCCCTGCGCACATCGCAGTCTCACCCTGCATGACCGAGTCGGCCAGGTATCCCTCATGCCGGAAGCTGAGGTCTTGCCCGACGCGGAAAGGAGGATCTCATGCCCTACCGATATTCGAGCCTCGATATCATCGTAGGCGTCGGTGTGTGCGCCATCGTTTTCGGCGCATTGCTGGTGTTCGTCGCAACAACGGGGACATTTCTAGTAGGCGGCCCCCAGGCGGCCGTGGCCGATGGATATCTCGCGACCACCGAGTCGGCATGGCTTCAGCCAGCTTTAGGGCAAGCCATTGTCGAGCGGGCGCTGCTTCAAATACAGACTGATCGCATCACGGCTTCGGCCACGTCCGAATGGAGACAGGCCCTGCAGTCCCATCGCAGCCTGCAACCCGTCATCGACAATCCGTTTACTTTCGTCATGCGCCGTGCGAAGGACGTTCCAAGCGAGCATGAGTCACGGGTGCAAACCGTGATGGGACGGTCGATCGTGAATTTTACACAACGGGGTATTCGAAGCGGCGTCCTCTCGGCGGATTTGTATCTGTCTGATTACAACCAGAGGATGATCGGCGCGACAGAACAACGTGGGAGACGAATGCACGATGGGTTTGCCGCAACCTGGCAATCCGTACTCGGCAAAGGGATTGTGGACGCCAGTCAAGAACATCTCAAAGCCGTGGGGGCCGTTCAGGAGCAACTGGGGTCGGCCATCCTGCATGTGGCGCAAGCGAGAATGCTATTAGATGAAGCGTGGTCGTCCAATCAATACCAACTCGGCAGTCTCATGGCCGCATTCGATCGCACCGGCGCAATGAGCGCGCCGGTCACACGACCAGTTTCTGCTGTGGGCGGGCAGGTGGAAGTGGCGATGAGTTCAGCCGGCATGCCGGGCATTCCCGACATCCCAATGGGCTACCTCATGGCAGCCGCCCTCGCGCTGTTCAGTATCTTTTTCGGAGGGCTCATGCTCTCTGCTGCCACCCGAGAAGCCAAGGCCTTGACTGAGGCAAGACGGAATACCGGCAGGTGGGTGTATCGCATGGCGTCGTGACGCAACGGCGAGGTCTGAAACCATTGGACCACAGGCTCGGATCTAGCCTGTGGTCCATGTCTTTTCCGCGCGAGCACCGGTTCCTGCACTCTCGTGCCTATCGGGCGACCTTCAAACAATACAGCTTCACTGCTTCACTGCTTCCTCAATGCTGGCTTATTTCTCACTCCTAGGGAGCAGCCAGGATCAGTCCAAACGTGCGCGCGTGAAGGAGCACCGCCTAGCAAATGGTCCTTCTAAGCTCGCTCGTTCTATCTTCGTGGCAGGGTTGATTGGTCTCCTACTGCGCGCTTGGACGAGCACCGACTTTCTACAATACGATTGATCTGGCGTGCGCGTTCGGCGAGCAAAGGAGACCAACAACCCTCGCCCATCACATTCTGGTGTGCCGCCTTCCGCGAGCACAAGGACTGACCGGGCTGATCCACCCCCGGTCCTTTCTTCGAAATCTTTTCCGATCCATCAGTCCTTGTTGTAGAGTAGCCGTATGCAAGGACACCCCTTAGGGCTGGATGGGCGTCGACCGTCTGCACTGAATCGCTTTCGACGACATCCAAGAGTCCGCATCAATACGCCGTTTTCTTGTGCCCTCTCCCCGGTCCGGCCCCGAAGTTGGCTGAGAAAGCCCATCGTCAACGTGGGGTTGGTGTATGACCTTTCGGTTCGGGGCGCGCGGGTCAGCACCGAAGCGCCCTTCAAGCCCGGCGATCAGGTTGCCTTGAGCCTTCGCCTCCCGAAGCAAATCCGTTCCGCCGACATTGCTCTAGCAACCGTGCGGTGGACGAAGGATCACTTCTACGGGCTGGCATTTCGCCGGCTATCGCTCGATGCTCATGAGCGATTGAAGAAATTCGTGGCGATTGCCTCGCGAGCGGTCGCGTAACTTCCATGGCTCAACTCGAACGCCAGCCTCAGCCGAGCGTGGAACTGCGACGCTATCCTCGTCATCGGGTCTCTGCTCCCTTCGCGTGTGCCTTCTCCCTCCTCGGGCTCAAACGCTGGACCGCAGTCGACCGCAACGGGCTGGGCGTTGTACTGGACGTCTCGTTGGGTGGCGTGAAGGTCATGAGCGCCGCCGCAATGAAACCCGGCGATCATCTGGCGGTCAGCTTTCGCATTCCCGACCAGGTGCCGGTTCTGCAGCTCGACGCGACCGTCAAATGGGCCAATGAACAGCTATTCGGACTGGAGTTCCTATCAGTCCCTCTGTCGGCTGAGGCCCGCCTCAAGAAGTTCCTGTCACGCTCAACACACACCTGCTCCTGACATCAACTTCCCGATTGCTTCCGCTCTGCAGGGAGACAGTGTAGATTGCTGAAACTGCGATGGCGAGACGCCTGTCCGCAGGTCCGTTCCAGAGGCTCCTTCCAAGCTCGCTTGTACGACGTTGCTCGGGGGTGGGCTAGGTGGCTTCCTACTGCGCGCCTGGACGAGTTTGCCTTGAAAAGGTCTTTCCAAGCTCGCTGGTGCTCCTTTTAGGAGCGGCCAGGATCAGTCCAAACGTGCGCGTTCATTCTCACCCGCCCACCCTGGCCCCGCCGAGACGCGTCCTTTTCCGCAACGAGCACCGCCTAGCAAATGGTCCTTCTAAGCTCGCTCGTTCTATCTTCGTGGCAGGGTTGATTGGTCTCCTACTGCGCGCTTGGACGA
>DASTJX010000319.1:0-4960 GCA_035716265.1 Nitrospira sp. | reverse complement strand
GTGAGAGGATGCGTCAAACAACGCTTCGAAGCCGATTGACTCTTGCCCTTCGAGGGCCTCCAAGATCACGTTCATCCGGTCGCGGACGGTTAAATTATCGGGAAGGATTTCCAACAGCTTTTTACCGGGATTGCGATTGAGAATCCCCTGCAGCGCGTCCACGAGATCGAACAAACCGATGTTCTCGAGCATCGCCTCATCGGTGACCGGAGCATCTTCGTGAGCTGCCGCCGGCCGGCTGTAAATCTCCCGCCACATTTTTTCCTGCGTATCCAGCTGCCGTGCCGCTTCTTTGAAGGTCTTGTACTCCAGGAGTCTGCGGACGAGTTCTTCGCGGGGATCCGGTCCGTCGTCTTCGTCTTCGGCGCTTTCTTCGACGGGAAGCAGCATCTTCGATTTGATCTGAAGCAATGTCGCAGCCATCACCAGAAATTCACCGGCGACGGCAAGATTCAGTTCCTTCATCGCCTCGATGTAGATCAAATATTGCTGGGCGATCAATGCGATCGGAATATCGTAGATGTTGATCTCGTTCTTCTTGATGAGGTGCAGCAAGAGGTCGAGAGGGCCCTCAAAGTTCTCGATGCGAACTTGGTAAGGCAGTTCAGCTTGTTCGGTCCCGTCCAGCTGGTTATCCACAGGGTGGTTTATACCAGCTTTGGGGAGAGTGAGCAAGGGCCGATCTATTAGTTGTGGTTTATCTCGACCGAATCAGATAGGCGACCAGCACGGCACTGAACAGCAGCAGAGAGAGCGTGATGGCGTATTGGACCTGGCGGTTCTCGATCCCAAGCGAATCAGGAGTGGCTTGAGACCGCTTGGCTCTGGTGAACTGCGGTCCTTTCTCGAAAAACGCTTTAGAGAAATCTTCTCGTGCATTGAATTGCG
This sequence comes from Nitrospira sp., assembly GCA_035716265.1. GTDB lineage: Bacteria > Nitrospirota > Nitrospiria > Nitrospirales > Nitrospiraceae > Nitrospira_C. Next base: position 4,072 of record DASTJX010000319.1, on the reverse strand, counting down.
CATCATCGAAATCCGCCGTAGCGCGGAATGTCGCGCGCCGGAAAAATGCATCGCCGTCGAACCGCGTGAAGGTGAAGAAGGCGTCCCCGTCGAACAGCGTCTCGGAGAAATCAGCCAGCTGCTTGAAGTGACTTCCGGAGAATCCTGTTCCCAGTTTGAAATAGGTCCGAGAAAGATTGGCGTCCTGATCAAAACGAACTTCGAGGAACTCTGCCATTCCACTGAAGCCGGATTGTTGAAGCGTGACGGACCCGTGAAACTGCGAGCGGTGAAATCTCGTGTGGGATCCGAAGGCCGTTTTTTCTCCGGTCACCTCACTCAGAAAATGACATTGAACAAAATAGCCTTCTCGTAAAAACACTGCACCTGACAATGCGACCGGTTGGGTGAACACAGATCTCGACAGATCGACCATACGCTCGAACGTCGTCCCGGCAAACGTTACCGGACCCGTGAAGACGAGTGCGCCCTCCGTCGCGCGATGCGTGACGGTTCCTCGCACCACCGAATTGACGATCGCCACTGGCGCCGCAATGACTCGAATTCCTCTGTCGCCACCGTCGATGATGCCTTCGATGGCGGGCGGGTTCTCACTCACCGGCAGCGCATCGAGTACGACGTCTCCCCGGATCACGACTCCGGCAAGATCGATGGTCTGCCCGCGTGTCAGCGCGGCCACGATCGCCGAGGCATCGACCGCACGAGCCTCTCGCTCCACCGGCGTGCAGCCGGCACTGAGATGGGTTTTGAAATACCGTTGTGAGCCAGCTGCAGCACTCTCTACGGCGCACTCCGCGGCGGCATATCCCACAGAGCCGCACAGCAGCACAACCAGGAGAGCGACAGCTGTAGCCGGTCTATTCATGACGGCCCTTATACGGAATGCCTCCGGCTCTGGCAAGACGGGAATAATGACTTCCTTTACGAGACTGAACAGTCTGCTAGACTCTTTCCATGCGTATGCGCACACTCATCGCCGGCCCGCTCCTGGTTGGTGTTGTGTTGCAGACTTCCATTGCCGGTTACGCCATCGATTATGTTGAATTACCGGTCCTCGCAGCCGATCGCCATAACAATCTCGGAGCCTTTGAAATCATGTTGATGGGATGGGACAGAAAGTCTGATCCGAATGCGGTGCAACTGCAGGTGTACATTGCAGGTGTTCGGTACGGGCACAATCACCTGGGATCGATGGCACAGGCGTTCGACTACGCGGTCGAGCGCACCCCTGCAGTGCTCCATACGGGAACCGTCTCCGTCCAGGGGGTGACCTATAGGCCAACAACGAGTGATGGTCCAAGCGCCGGCGCGGCAATGGCCGTGGGATTTATTGCTGTATTCAAGGGAGACCACATCCGGCGCGGCACGGCGTTAACCGGAACCCTCGATCCAGGGGGGCACATCGGCCCAGTCGGCAGTCTTGCCGACAAGATCCGTGCGGCCAAGCGGGAGGGGTACCATACGGTGCTCGTGCCACGGGGACAGCTTCACACGGCCGAATGGAATCTTATCGAGCTCGGGTTTCAACTCAACATTTCGGTCAAGGAAGTGGACACGGTTGATGAGGCCTATCAGTTCATGACCGGCAATAGAATTTAGCAACTGGAAAATCGTCGCCCGAATACTGCCCTGCTTCCCTACGTGTTGTGACTTGATCCCGTGCCGCCTCCTACCCCTTCCAGGATCGCCTTGAATTCTTCCATCGTCAGCCTATGCATGCCCAACGCGAGTCGTCGAGCCAATTCCGCCTGATCTGGAATCTGGAGCACCTGCTGTAACAATGCCTGACTCGCCTGCGGAGACCATGTCCACCGCCTGATGTCCTGAACTCGGACAAAGCCGAATCGCGCCTCGGTCCGCAGATCATCTTTGAGAAACTCATCCAATTTGGCAAAGTCCAGCGGCGGAGGCACGATCGCAAACTCCGCACACAAGCCGGCCTTCAACACATACACTAAACCACGTGACTCAGGCGTGAGATACGTTTGCAGGTTGGTTCGAATCAACGCGGTACACAGCCCCCATAGGCCATGAGAAAGCTGCAGCTCCGCACTCTCCTCCGAGGTCCGCTCGCGCAGCGCGGCCGCGATGAACAGAAAATGGCTCACGAGATGGACGTTCCCATATGAACTGAAGACTCCGCGAGCGCAAATGACCGCAGCGACGTGTTGAATGGCAAGCTGTCAGGCCGGATGTGAGGTGAGGCTACATGACTCAGTGACGGAAATCGTCTGAATCGTCAAGCAGGTCGTCGGATTTTTCGAGATAATCGACATCTTCTTCATCGTCGTCGAGCGAGAGATCCTCTTCCATCTCTTCATCAATTTCGCTTTCACTCTCACTCTCGCCGCTGAGGTCGATCTCTTCCTCACCCATCTCCTCTTCATCCAGTTCCGGATCTTTTGGCGTCATCGCCGGAGCGCCCTTTGCCGCTGTCTTCCTGATTTCCTCTTCAGGACCAGCCTTTTTGGGGACCATGGGTTTGGATGGAACAGGCGCTCCACCGGCTTTCTTTGCAGGACTAGCCTTCGACTTGGCCACGGACGGCTTCTTCGCCGGCTTTCTTATCGTCTTCTTCGCCGGCTTTCTTGCGGTCTTCTTCGTCGACTTTTTGGTCTTCGCCTTGGCGGTTCGTTTCTTCGCCGGACGCTTTTTTATTTTCGCCATCGATCTCTCTCCTCTCTCATACACACACTTGATGTCATGCGGCCTCCATCTAGCATGAACCTACGTAGTGTTGCAACCGGGTCTTCCGCCGCATCGTCCCGGCGTGAGAGCAGCTCTGGTCGGCCTTGAGAGGGCGTTCGAGTTATCTCTATGCGGCTCTCACGGTGTGATCCACACGGTCACGATCGCCGGCGCACTATCCGCTCCCTTCATGACGTCCGGACCGGCCATATCTGTCACGATGAGGGAAAATTGATACCGTTTCCGTTCCGAGACCTTCGGGGCGACAAATGTCGCCTTGGCTTCGTTCACATTGCTCAACATCACGCGATGGCCCAGGATCTGTTTCCATTCGAAATGCAAAGGATCGCCGTCCGGATCCCGGCTTCGAAGGCCGTCGAGCATGACCAGCTCGCCGGACCTGGCGTGCAGTTCCTTCACCACTTCAGCGATAGGCGGGCGATTGGGTTCTTCATCGCCTTGAACAATCACCTCGACCGAGCCGGTCTTTCCACTGTTTTCCACAGTGACGATCGCCTTGCCGCCGCCGATGACCTGCAAGACTCCTGTCGCATCAACGAATACGATTCGCTCATCCGACGAATGAAACCGGCTGCCTGTGCTCGATCCGGAGAGCGGACGCCACACTCCATCACTGAACTGCCCGATGGCTGGAACGACAATCCGCCTGCCCACTTGTTGCATTTTCCACGGCTTCTCGACTGCAAAGTCAATCGTGTGCAGTTCGGCAGTCGTCTCAACTGTGATGAGCACTTCGTCGAACTCTTCGTGGCCCTCCAACCGCCCTCTGACGACCTCTCCGACAGCCAGGAGCCGCATCGTGCCCAGCGCATCGGATGGCACAAGGACCGTTCCCACAAAAGGAGAGCCACCTCCTGTCACCTTAAACGGTGCAGGATGAGCTTGACGGGAAGCCAGAGGCTCCTCATCCGGGCGGTACCAATAATAGTGGATCGTTTGCAGATTGAACTCCTTCCCCACAGACACCTCAACAGCTACAGGTCGGCCTGCCTGCAATGTCGCGCCCTGGGAAGGCGATGCGAGTGTAAGCGCCCAAACTGATGGTCCACTTACCCCGGCCAAAACCGCAAAGAACAAGACAATCGCGACAGATCCGCACATCTGACCACCTCCGGAATCAGGCGGAAGAATCGTACAATCCAGGCGCTGCGTCAAGCGTGGAAGCCCAGGTCTATGGCTGTATTGTGAGACTACTTCTCTGCTTGACCCACGTGCTAGAATGGTTAACAGGGATACCATCATGACCATGACAGGCGGATTCTTCAGACGCACCCTGGTGGCGATGCTGGCCATGTTGTCGTTGACTGCCTGGCCCACAGCCGCCACGCCTCCCTACACGGCGATCATCATCGATAGCGGTTCA
>DASTJX010000318.1:0-3330 GCA_035716265.1 Nitrospira sp. | reverse complement strand
GGGAATGTAATTATTTGTGTGTGCGTAGTCATCGAATTGGTTGGTGGGAACAGGTCATATAGCCGGCTAGGCTGGTACCTATGGCGGTGCGGGCGATGTCAAATGCGTTTTTATGTCCGCCGATCAGGTTAGGTCTCCGGCGGGCCGTAAGCGCACCACTACCCTTAATAGCGCTTGACTCCGGTCCTCATTGCGCCTGGCGTGATCTAAGACGTACAGAGCCACGCTGACTGTCCTAATTCTTCCGCGCCTCTACGTAACTCTCTCGCGCGACTGACTCTCCGGTCTCCGCCGCTTCTACGCCAAGGCAGTCCAGGAACTGCAAATGGAATCGTCTGAGCAATTTTGACCAGACGCTCCTTCCCCACAAGCCGAGAATCGAACTTGGGTGAACACACTTTTTTGTGGCTTTTGTGGCTATAGCGGCCTCGATACCCGAGTCGGTCGATGTGTGCCGCCCAATGAGAAAAGGAGAGATGACGATGATCACCATGACTCCGACTGCTGAACAAAAAATTCGCGAACTCCTGGAGGAAGAGAAGGATACGATCGGCCTGCGCGTCTTCGTCAAAGGCGGCGGCTGCCATGGCTACCAGTACGGAATGGCCTTCGAGTCTCAGCTCGGAGATGACGATACGGTTGTCGAAAAGGGCCACGTCAAAGTCATTATGGATTCGCAGAGTGCTCCGCTCCTGGCCGGCTGCGAAGTCGATTTTCAAGACACCGTGCAAGGGTCCGGCTTTGCCATAAAGAATCCGCAAGCGAAAACTACGTGTGGGTGCGGCAGTTCATTCAGCGCATGACTCGATGGTGCGCAGGAAGCTAAGGGAGGTTGGATCAATGGAAACGCTATCAATCATCGGAACCCAAAACAAAAAGGGTCAAGTCTTCACCGACCCACGCGTCATGATGAACGAGGCCCCTCGGACGGCCTCGTTCTATACCGGCAGCGAAGTCATTAAAGAGGCCATTCGACGGGCGAGCATCGATGTGATGATCGCCTATCCGATCACGCCTCAAAGCGAGGCGGCCGCATTGATCGGCGAGTTGTTTGCCGAGGGATATATCGGCGACTACTTCCGCGGCGAGAGCGAATTCGCGGTGATGTCGCAATGCGCCGGCGCCGCCTTCGGTGGGGCCCGTGTCTTCACGACGACCGCCGGCCCTGGCACCATGCGCGCCATGGAAAACTTTCCCATGTGGGCGGGAGCCAGATTGCCGATCCAATGCATCGTCACCTGCCGAGGGATCAATTCGCCTCTTTCGATTCAACCGGACACGATCGAGATCGCCTATCTGATGAATACCGGCATGCTTGTTTGGCACGCGGAAACCGCTCAGGACTTTTACGATTGGATTCTCAAAGGCTACATGGTCTCAGAAGAGCCGGATGTGCATCTGCCCTTGGCCCTCTGTTGCGACGGATTCTTCGTGACCCATACAAAAGATACCGTTGACCTGACCCCTACCGACATGTGCCTGCCGCCCTACGATCCGTACCGGTCGCCCGTCCCCTGCATGGACATGGAATGTCCGCCGGTCCGCATGATGCGCGATCCTTTCGTCATGAAGAGCAATTACATCAGCTATGCCACGCACGCGAGCTGGCAACAGGAAATCTGGGCTGCGGCGGAACGGTCCCGGAAGCATTCGATCGCCTGGCTGGATGGACTGATCGACACTGAAAACATCGATGCCGAGGTGCTCATCGTGACATCCGGAACCGCTGTCTCCCAAGGCCGAGAGGCCATCCGTCTGCTGGCCGATGAAGGAATTCGTGTGGGGCTGGTGAAGATCAAGACCCTTCGCCCTTGGCCGCAAGAAGAACTTCTGGAAGCCACCAAGCATGCCAAACATATCATCGTGCCGGAGTTCAATGTCATCGGGTGGATGGCACGGGAGATCAAAGCCACGATCCCGCGCCCCGAACGAGTCATCGCCGGACCACGCGTGTGTGGGGGCATGACCATGCCGCCGGAAATCATCGTGGAAGAAATCAAGAAGGCAATCGGCGTCCGATCCGAGGTACTTGCCGGACGGGGGAGTTGAACCGGCGGCCTGCCCGCCGGCGAGATGAGGACCATTGTTCATCGGCGCGATTGCGCCGAGCCACAAGAGAGGACGGTGTCAAATGAGTCTCGATTATGTGAAGTTCTCACCAGGATTTGAAGCATACATGCCGAAAGAATACCGCGACATGGTAGAGCACGGCCCATTTGGGAAAAAGACCACGGTGTCGCAAATGGGAAGTTTCAAGGAAATTCTTGAGGAACACCCCATGTGCGCCGGCTGCGCCATGACCCTGTTCATCCGGTTGGCGATCATCGCCTTCCCGAATCCCGAAGACACCATTACGGTCGGGACGGCCGGATGTGGCCGTTTGGCCATTTCGCAGGCAGCCATTCCCTTCGTCTACGGCAACTATGGCGACCAAAACGGCGTCGCCAGCGGCTTGTCGCGTGGATTGAGGATCCGGTTTGGAGACCAGCCCAAAGATGTCGTCGTGATGGCCGGTGACGGCGGCACAGCCGATATCGGATTTCAGCAGGTGCTCCATTCCTGGTTCCGAAAGGAGCGGTTCACGACGATCATGCTGGATAACGAAGTGTACGGAAACACTGGCGGACAGGAAAGCGGCATGACGACCAGAGGGGCGGTGCTCAAGATGGCTCCGCTCGGTAAGAAGTTCGAGAAGATGGATATGGTGGCCATGGCCAAAATCGCCGGCTGTTCCTATATCGCGACCGTCGTGCCCAATAATCCGCGGCGGGTGGAGAGCTGCATTAAGAAGGCGGTGCTGATCGCCCGAGAGGTTGGTCCGACCTATATCCAAGCCTATACGTCCTGCAATATCGAATATGCGATTCCGACCGACCAGGTGATGGCGGACGCCAAGACCGTCGAGGATGATCGCTACAAATTCGCCGAATATGTCAGCGATGAGGCCAGGGAATATCTGGCGGCGCGTTACGGATACAAGGAGTTTAACCGGAAGCCGGCGGCGGCAATTGGAACGACGTGAACCTGACGTAAGGCTCGTGTGCTCAGCTCAGCATGAGTGAGTTCCACGCTGAGACTTTGAGGAGGGTAAACATGGCATACAGCGAAAAAGTGGTGGACCATTTTAACAACCCACGCAATATGGGCAGCTTCAAGAAAGACGAGCCTGGCGTGGGCACGGGAATCGTCGGAGCGCCCGAGTGCGGCGATGTCATGAAGCTTCAGATCAAGGTGGAGGCCGGCACGATCGTGGATGCGAAGTTTAAAACCTTCGGCTGCGGATCGGCCATCGCCAGCTCGAGTCTCTCGACGGAATGGCTCAAAGGCAAG
>DASTJX010000317.1:0-7123 GCA_035716265.1 Nitrospira sp. | reverse complement strand
AGTAGGAGGACCTTGAATTTGGCCTCTCACAATGACGCCACTATACCCGTCGGTCGCTTGGCACATCCCATGCTTGTTTGTTTGATGGACGATCTTGACTTGTCTCTACGGGTGACACAACGAGGCGCTCCTGATCGCGGGCGCGCATCACCTGTGCCCGAATGGGCTCCAGAAGATATCGATCGGTCACCGCATCCGCGGAGAGTGCACGTGTGGACGAACATCAAAGCCCCGTCTTCGCCGGTACGCGGATTAAATTCGAGCGGAAGGCATCAACGTGGACCACCCTCGTACACGCAGGAGTGGCGCCCCGCGGACCATATCGTTGAAGCGGCAACCGAGCGGGAGGCCGACCCGATTGCCATGGGGACGCCGGCAAACGCGGCATCCAGAGCGCCATGATCGGCAGCGTGGCGGGAGCCGTCCTGCGCCATGCGTCCAGTCCGGGGCTCACCGCAGGACGCGGCGCTTCGCATCGGAGTATCGCCGTGTTCCCGGGTGCGTTGAGCAGGCTGCATGAGGTTGGTGCAAGGCGGCCTGACGGTGGCGGAAGGTCTCCCGGCCCTGTGAGCGGCAGGCATCCCGTTCGTAGTGGGAATCGCATTGGCAGGTTGTCCTCCCCGAAAGCCGACTCCGATTGCCCTGGGAGGGGCTTTCAACCGTCAGCAGTTGATGGTGATCGAGACAACGGTCCCGTGCGGCAGGTCTCGAGCATTCAGGCCGCTTCATCAGGAAGGTCTGCGCTGGTGACGTGGGGCGCCAACGACGGGTGGGTAATCACGGATACGCACACTTCACCAAGGATGCTCGGATGCGTGGCTTCGCGGGATCCATAGACGACGGCCCCCATAGTGGCACGGCGTGGAGCACCCTGGCCGATCTGGCGCACGCGTTCGTCGATCGCCTCCCGTTCATCATGATCGGACTCCTCGTCCTCGCCACGTTCGTCGTTGCGGGACAGGTCCTAAAGCGATTGATCATTGCGACGGGGCGGCGCACCAGACTGCACGCGACCCTGTCGATGCTGCTGGGGCGGATCGCCTCGGCGGCTATGATCGTGCTGGGCTTGTTCGTGTCCGCGGTGGTAGTCTTTCCCGCTTTTAAGCCGGGCGACCTGGTGGCTGGACTGGGGATCACCTCGATCGCCGTAGGCTTCGCCTTCAAGGATATTTTGCAGAACTTTTTGGCCGGCTTGCTAATCTTGTGGCGGCAGCCGTTCAGGATCGGGGATCAGGTGCGGACGGGGGATGTCGAGGGAACGGTGGAAGAGATCAACACACGGTCTACGCGCATCAAGACCTATGACGGCGAATTGGTTACGGTCCCCAACATGGACGTGTATTCGCGGGCGATCCTCGTCCGGACCGCCTTCGGAGTGCGGCGGTCGCGCTTCACGGTCGGCGTTGGGTATTCGGACTCGCTCGACATGGCGCGTGAGACGCTCGAGCGCGTGATTCGGCAGACCGACGGCGTCTTGTCCAATCCAGAGCCGTGGGTGCACGTGACCGAATTGGCGCCGTCCTCCGTGAATTTCACGGTGTACTTTTGGACTGATGCCCGCCAGACGGAGGTGTTGCAGACAGGCAGCCGCGTGGCATGTGACATCAAGCGGGCGCTCGACGATGCAGGTATCGACATCCCTTATCCTCATACGGTTGTTCTGCAGAAAGGCGAGCAGGACGGCCGGAAAAGCGAAGCTCCGTGATGTCCGGCAGGCAACGCTTCGTCGACAACATGTCCCAGTGAGGTATGGATTGTCTCGCTGAAGCGGCGAGCGGGATGAACCCGACTATCACATGGGCCTGACGGATCATGGCCGTCACCGTGCGCAGAGGCGCTCGGGCATGAACATTCGTTCATGAAGCGTGTTGACGTTGCAGAACGACGCTTCCAATGGAGGGACGTATGCGTGTCCGCCACATCATGACACCGAGCCCGGCGTATTGTCTTCCCTCGGACTCGTCACAGAAGGCGGCACAACTCATGGCCCTGTACGATACCGGCATTCTGCCGGTGGTCGAGACATTGGAGACGCGCCGATTGGTGGGCGTGGTCACCGACAGGGACTTGTGCCTTGCCATCATGGCCCGAGGGCAGTCGCCCGCCACCACCCCCGTGAGCGTGAGCATGACCAGATCCGTGATCAGCTGCCGGTTAGACGACGACGTGAAGAAAGTCGAGATTCTGATGCGGGAACACCTCATCCGGAGGATCGTGGTCACCGAAGGCGGCCAAGCTGTACGAGGCATAGTGTCGATTGCCGACGTGCTGGTGCGCAGTGACACACCCGCTCAGGAGGCGTGGGAGACCGTCCGCACGCTATCACAGCCGACACGAGAGGAGAGCCGGCCACGCGGTGCGCGCACAGATTCTGAGGCCAACACACCCGTAGAGTTGGAGAGTCGCTCCCCACGGTGAATCGAGCGGGGTCATGGCGACCGAGCATCGGCCTCGACGGGCGATGCTCGTGGCTTCTCTGAACGCCTCGCCCGTCAAAGCGGGCAACTCACTGCGCGACACTCAGCACGAAGTTTGGTTGAAAAGACAAGACGGAATCCCGAGGGGGATATGCCTAGTGCGAGTCGGTGCGCGGAGCCCCTTACAGTGCAGCAGGAAAACCGGATAGTGGTGTATGCTCTTTTCTTGGCTCTGGGATAGACTCCGCAGCAGCCTTTGGCTGATTCCCTCCCTCTTGCTAACAGGCGCGGTGGGATTGGCGTTAGGCATGCTATGGATTGATCACAACCAGGTCGGAGACAATACAGGAGGCGATCTCTGGTGGCTTTATGGTGGAGGAGCGGAAGGCGCCCGGGAGGTCCTATCCACCGTGGCCAGCGCCACAGTAACCATTGCGGGGGTGGTGTTCTCCATCACCGTTGTGGCGCTCACCCTGGCCTCGGAGCAGTTCGGGCCACGGGTCCTGCGCACTTTTATGCGGGATGTCGGCACTCAGATGGTCTTGGGCACGTTTGTGTCCGTCCATCTGTATTGTCTGATCGTCCTGCGCTCGGTCCGCGGCCCTGACGCCGGCGGATTCGTTCCTCAAGCGTCGGTCAGCATGGCGATGGTCCTGGCCGTCACGGCGGTCATCACCCTCGTGTACTTTTTTCATCATCTGACCGCCTCCCTGCGCGCCTCCAACGTGATCGCCGAAATCGCCAGAGACTTGGAGTCTGCGATCGACACCCTCTTTCCCGAGCGCGTGAGCCGGTCCGGGATACCGCCCGAGGAGCCGGCGGTGATGATCCGTCGGGACGGCCGCACCTGCATCTCGTCCGCTGGGAGCGGCTATATTCAGGCGATCGATGGCCATCGACTCGTCGACCTCGCACAGCGGCATGATGTCACGATTGCGATGGCGTGCAGGCCGGGAGACTTTGTCAGCCGAGAACAACCGGTGGCCTACGCGTTTCCACCCGAGCGCGTCGACGATGACCTGGAAGCCACGTTAAATGAAACATTCGTCTTAGGAGACGAACGGACGGCGGTGCAGGACGTCGGCTTCCCGGTGCATCAACTGACGGAGATTGCTGTCCGTGCTCTTTCGCCGGGGACGAATGACCCTTCCACGGCACTCGCCTGTATCGATCGGCTTGGCGCAGCGTATATTCGGTTGGCGGGTCGCTGCACCCCGTCGGCCTATCGATACGACCAGGAAGGGCGGCTGCGTCTCATTGCCTACCCGGTCGAGTTGCCCCAACTGATCGATGACTCTTTCGGCCAGATTCGTCAGTACGGCCGCACGAGCAGCGCCGTAACCATCCGGCTGCTGGACGCCATTCAGTGTATCGCCCCGCATCTCCGGTCGGAGGACCATTGCCGGACACTGGAACGACAATCCGAGCTCATCTATGAGGGCAGCGCTCATGGTCTTCCTCTCCCGCAGGACCGGGCCGACATGCAGGAACGCTATCCCGCCGTCCGTGCCGCGCTGGCGCGCTCTCGAAGTTCGCTTGGCTCCTCCCCTGAGCAGGCGGCCGGGTAAAGCACCAGCGTGTCCTCGTGACGCGCCGGGGTTCGGCCATGAAACCCGCACCAGTTTGTACGCGCCGTGTCTAGGATTGTAATGCATCCAGCGACCAATCAGGCGGTTCCAACGGAGCCGGGCATCGCCATGCGTGGCGAAGGATTCCCTGGTTGGTCGCCCTCATAGGGGCCGGGGCTGCGTGTCGCCATTGCCTTGAACCGCCCCGGTGAGGGTCACCAATAGTACAGTACGCCGTAAGCACCCCCCAGCGCGCTTATCGATCACCGTGGCAGGCTGGGGCGGTGACCCTTAGCCTGCTTTCGCGTAGCGTTCTGGATTCTGGTCAAACTGGTTTTTGCACTCGACTCTACAGAAAAAGAACATCTGTCCCTGATACTCAGTTGCTGCGGCTGCATTTTGCCGTTTGACTTCCATTCCGCAGACAGGATCTCGAGTGGACGATGCTTCACTTTCCATGGCAGCCTCCTGGGATTGGGATCAGTATTATGAGCAATGCCGATGAAAGTCAGGCCTCGTTTGCTCTAGCCATTCGTTCACAGGGGTCGGCGCAGGATCTTATTTCGACACCCACTTCCCGATCTCCTAGACTCCCCGCTCCAGACCCGCACTTGCGATGTGCCTATTTGTTTTGTGACTGCCGCATTTTCCGGGAATCGGGAACCGCCTCAAAAGGTTCACGATCATTTTGATCCCTCTGACAGCTTTGCTCAGCGAGCATTCGCTGCCCGATACTGGCATCTTTGGGTATCCTCGCCAAACAGGCCCCCAAAGTGTCTCTACTGGCACCCGGCGACATTTTCTGCTGCTCAGAGTCGGACGGACTTATTGGCGATTCTTTGGCCTGTGACAGGAACGCGAACGCCAGAACAAAGAGAGCAGATAGACTATAGATTCTTCCTCCCATGATTTTTCTCCTTTGTGGATTTTGGAAAGATACAGTAGGGCCACTCGTGGTTCATCATACCCCTCCATCATCCAGTGATGAAATGAACACCGGCTGAAGTGTTCATGAAATCCACATGAAAACTACCACACCGGAGATACATGGCTGCTCCGCCTTCGATCGCTCTAACCATCCGATCAACACGCATCGTCACATTGCAGAACTTAGCTCTGCCAACTCTGGCTCTCAATGTTGTGCGCCGTCATGCCACCCGTTTGCCGGGTACGGATATCGCAACTGTCGACGTGAGTATGTCCGCGAACGAGCAGAAATTGCCGCGCTGGTCTCCTGACCCCGCTGATGCCAAGCATCTGCATCTGTGGAATATTCAGTGGGTGCGCGACCTGTTTGTTATCCTGACAGCGGTATTTCTGACGTGGGTACTGTATGAACTACGCGGAGTGTTCATGCCGGTGTTGCTGGCCTTGGCGCTCGCCTATCTCTTCAACCCACTGATTACGTGGCTCCAGCAACGATGGTCGATCCCTCGGCCAGGCACCATTATGCTCTTGCTTGTCCTGCTCATACTGACTGGAGCGGCGTTGTTGGCCTGGCTCGGTCCTGTGGTCGCGGCACAAGCTCAAACACTGGCCCGCAAGGCCCCTCACTATTTACAGACTCTTGGCGCGCGGTATGGGGTGGGATCTCCCGAACTTACCGAAACTATTGTGTCGTGGACCTCACAATTTCTCGGAGACCCCATCGGAGTGTTGCAGAGTCTCTTGCCTCCGCTCTTTTCCGGCACAGGACAAGCCATTGGATTCGTCGGCGCCGTCATCGGTACGACCACGTATTTCGCAATGACGGCCATTCTAGTTCCGATCTATTTCTTCATTTTTGCCTGGAGATTTCATCGGCTCAGCCAGGTGATCTCTCCGCTAGTTCCTGTCAGCCAGCGCGAGACGACGTGGCACATCGTGCGCAAGATAGACGAAGCCGTTGCCGGGTTCTTCCGTGGCCGGTTACTCATTGGCATTATCACTGCGGTGCTCTATGCAGCGGGCTGGGCTCTAACTGATGTGCCTTACTGGTTTCTTTTGGGAGTAGCAACCGGGATTCTTACCATCATTCCTTATGTCTCTGTGATCGGATGGCCTCTCGCCGTCGCGCTGAAGTACTTGGACGTCCTCGGAAGCGGAAATGATGTCGAGTGGCTTTCCGTTGTCGTGCTGCCGAGCCTGCCCTATCTCGTCGTTCAATTCCTTGAAAGCTGGTGGCTGACACCTTGGATTCAAGCCAACACAATGAATCTGAGCTTCGTCACGGTCATTATTGCCGTGTTGATGGGCGGTGCAGTCTCGGGATTTCTTGGTCTTTTGCTCGCGATCCCCATTGCCGCCTCGGTGAAGATCGTCCTCGATGAACTCGTCCTGCCGCGCTGGCAGGCCTGGGCGGCACGAAGATAGTGGAACAGAACGTGCGAAGCAGGATTGAACTGCGAATGGGTTGCAAGTGACTCGGCATTGAAACTACGTTAATCGCTGAGCGACGAAAGCATGACTCGCCTTATGACGTCTTGGCATCGATGGTTTGTTATCGCCCTGGCAATTTTGGCGCCTTGCAGTTTCCTCATCTTGGAAGCCCTCGCCGAAAAACCCAGCGGTAGCCTTGTCGTCATCGGCCGAGGGCCGGAACGCCCTATGATTGAGCAATTGGCCCGAGAATTCGAAAAGGTCCATCTCGGCAGCTCGGTGGACATCAGGTGGAACCGGAATTTTCACACCGCTGAGATGGTCCGTTCAGGGCAGGCCGATATCGCGGTCTGCGGCCGTGAGAGTCGTGATCTCAGCGCGACGACCATTGCATGGGACGGACTGGCTGTAATTGTAAATTTCTCCAATCCCATCCAGGAAGTCACGTCGCGGCAGGCTGCGTCTCTCTTCGCAGGCCGGATCCGGGATTGGTCGGAAGTGGACGAAAGGGCCATGGGCCGAGTCCGGGTGTTTTCGCGACCGGACGATCAAAACCTGACAGAGGGGTTCGAACGGTCGCTCGGCATCATGGGCGCAAGCCCAAAAAATGTGGAGACGATACGTTCTGACCAAAAAGTCTTGAGTCGTGTATCGGGCCAGTTAAATGCGGTGAGTTTTATGTCGCTAAAACAGGCTTTGGATGCCGTCACTTATGGCCTATCAGTCAAGGTACTCGTCATCGACGGGATAGAACCAGGACTACCGACAGTACAGTCCGGC
>DASTJX010000316.1:0-5271 GCA_035716265.1 Nitrospira sp. | reverse complement strand
GAAGTTGAGCGTCTGGGTATTGTAGTCGCTGTTTCGAATGAACCCGTCCTCGGCGGCGTTGCTGGCAAACAGCGACACGTCGAGGTTTTGAAATTGCTGGCCGACCGCAAACGCCTGTTTGAAGAAGCCATAGGATCCTCCGGAGAGGAAGGTTTCGAACCCATTAATGTCGCTGCCACGCCTGGTCCTAAAATGAACCATCCCTCCAAGAGCATAGTTGTCGTACAGCGACGAAGAGGCGCCACGGAGGACCTCAGTGCTGCGCATGAACCAGGGATCATGGATGTCGAGCCGTGACAACCCGTCGGATTGGGTCTGGATAAATCCGTCTTCATAGATTTTTATATCGCGAACCGCGAACGTGGTTTTGGCGCCCTGTCCCCGGATCATGATGCTGAAGTCCCGCGGCCCGTTGGCTTGGCGCAAGACCACACCTGGCAGAGATTCCAATGATTCCTTCATCGTCCGGGTTGGCTGCGAATCTGTTTCTGCCGGAATGGTGGCAGATAGGGAGATCCCTTCAGGTCGTTTCTGCAGCCGTTGGCTGACGATACTCATATCGACCAGGTCGAGATCCGGGCCTGCCGACACTTCAGGCGACACGGGCTCGGCTGGTTCCTTAATGATGGAAGGACGCTCTTCTTCCGGTCTACCGCTGTCCTTTTGCTGCTGCAGTTCCTCCAATTCGTGCAGAATATTTTTGAGCTGATCGCGTAGCTCGCGCTCGCGGGCCCCACCTGTGTTGGCCGAAGATGGCGCTTGCGCCAAGGCAATGCCCGTGCCCCAATCGCACAACAACGCAAGTCCGATCACCACGATGTGAAATCGCTTCACAGATCGAAGCCGCCGTGCCCCCATGATCGCCAGCTCCCTTCCTGAACCAGATGACAATCGCACAACCACGAACGGCATGATGGATCTCCTCCGTTCGGGGCACAGACGGTGAGTTGAGTGAGTGACGCCCGTGAGACAGGTCAGCGAGGGGGGCCGCGAGAGAGGGACCCGGAGTCAAAAAAAGTCGCGCGGGAGGTTGAATCGGGTGATCGCACGAGCACCACAGGAAGGGAGACGGCAACAACCGGCACAGCGGCGGCAACCGCAACGCTCGGGCTGACTTGGCACGCCCAGGCACAGAGCGGTGAATGCGCTACATGAGAATGGCTGTCGTGATGAGCCGTCGGAAGGTCAGCATGAAGAACGAGACAATTGGCGGCGCCAATTGCGAGGGCCGCATACAGCACGATCATCCCGATCGCCAGAGCAGCAAAACAACGCTTCATGGTATGTCTGCGGCCAGCACCTGTCGCACGAGGGCAATCGATTCTGAACTGTCCCACAGACGAGGGCCGACGGCGCGACCAACGATGTGCCCATCCTGCCCGATCACCACTGTCGTCGGAAGTCCCCGCACCGAGAGCTTGCGCGAAAGCTCTTGGTCTTGGTCGAACCCGACTGGCAGACGGACCCCAAGTTGATCAAGAAATTGTCTGATGCCTTGCGGATACATGTCCGCCGTGACTGTCACGACGCGAACACGAGCCGAATCAAATTGCTCCTGCAGCCGGCCGAGCGATGGCATTTCCTCTTTGCACGGCCCGCACCAGGTGGCCCAAAAATTCAAGAGCACGACCTTCCCTATCAGATCCGCCGAGCGAAGCGTTCCCCCATCGAGCGCCTTCAGGTCGAACGTCCCCATTGGATGGCCTGTCGGCACTCGACTCACACGGAGCGCAACGAACGGGTCGGTCGATGGATCGGCGCCAGACAGAGAACCGCGGAAACCGAACGTCACCACACATCCGGCGATGAGCACCACGAGAAACGATCTGCATTTTTTATGGCCCATGACTGACGATCTCCGCTTCCGCTATCGCAACGGCCGGCAACTGCATCGTCTGGAACATGAGACGATGTACCGGCATCGCATGTTCCTTCCAGCCCATTACGACGGTGCCGTGTCGGTTAACGGCAATGGTCGGTGTCTGTCCATTCTTCTCGTTCAACTTGAATGGAACGCTAAATGATTGTCCCCGGTCGACAGAATGACTCACCACGATCTCACGGCGTACGGGAGATTGCTCTTCCCAAATCGCCACCACACGCCCCTCCGGATCGACGGCTAACTGTGGATGGTCGGGAAACGTTCCTTTTGAGCGGTTGAGCTGCTTCTTTGTTGAAAAGGTTTTCCCCCGGTCATCCGAATAGGCCACATAAATCGCCGGCGTTTCATCCGCCCCTTCCGTGTACCACACGACGTAGAGCCGCCCCGCCCCGTCCACACCCAACGATGCCGGGCGATGCGGACAGGCCTGATAGACCCAGTGATCGTGCCCCACCACGACAGGAGACGAAAAGGTCACTCCCCCGTCCGTTGATGTGGCGACCACTGTCTCGCGGACGTTGCCGTCGAAAATCTTGCGCCAGGCGACATACACCGCGTCGGCCGAAGCGGCAACCGCTGTGCGACAACAGACGCAAGTGTTGTCGTCGACTTTGAAATTCTTGCTGATGGTGCGTCCGTGATCCGTCGATCGTGCGACGAAGGTTCCAGGATCCTTGTTACCTTCCCGCCCGTCGATCCAGGCCAGATGCACCGCCCCGTCAGGAGCGATATGGACCGCATCAAATGCATGTTGAATCACCTGTTGATCATCGTTGACCAAAGTGGAAGGGCCAAACGAGCGTCCGCCGTCGGTGGACCGGCTTAATCTCAATTCTCCGGAAAACGGTTTATCGGGGGTGATCCTGGGATGAGTCAGTGACCAGGTGACGAAGACCTCTTCTCCGCGAACCGCCACGGCGGGAGATTCCTGACGATAGTAGGGGCTCTCGCTTGGCCGATTCACCGGAACAGGAGTTCCAAGCGGACCACCGGGCGTTTCCGATCTCGCGAACAGAATCGTACGTGTATCTTTGTCTTCCTCCACCCAGGAGGCAAAGATGATTCCTTGCTCATCGATCTGCACGGAGGGACCCACCACCGTCTTCGACTGATGGACCGTTATATGTTTCGCGCCGAAGCTCACCCGGGAATCGTGGGTCCCGGCCAAGGCTGAGACGATCGGCCACACGGCAATCAGTCCCAGGATGAAGAGAATGGATGACGGGTGGATGGAGATGCGGTACCGGGAGAGCCTCGCTGCTTCCTTTTTCACGGCATGACCTCCACCTTCTCCTAGTTCGCCAAACTATAGACAATGGGAAGACTGACGACGATTTCCGGCTTGCTGATGGCCTGTTTCATATGTAACGGACATGCAAGCTTCACCGCCTCCATCGCAGCCGTATCTAGTATGTGATGGCCGGAACTCTTTTGCACGGATACCTCCGCCAGATGTCCGTCCGATCGTATGACCGCTTTCAAGATCACCTTTCCTTCTTGACCGTTCAGACGAGCAGACGTGGGATAGCGTTTGAGCTCAGCCACACGTCGCCACAGCGACTCGCCCACCCACCGATGATCGACCTTGATGTCAGGACCGGGAACCGCCTTGGCCACCTGAGTCGGCGCCTCCGGCAGACCGACCTTCGGAGGCGATGCTGTGGTTGGTTCCACGGATGGAGCAGGCTGGGCAGGGTTCTGGTTGTTCGCCTCTCGCGCTGGCTCGACGGGCGGAGTCTCAATAGACGGTGGTTGGACGACGCGATCCTCTTTCACTTCCGCAGAAGGAATGTGCGCAACGGACTGGCGCTGCTCCATGACCGGCTCGACATGCGGAGCCGGCTCCGGCTTCTCAGCTTCACGCACCGGTTCGGGGTCGGGGTTTGGGACATCCGCAGCCTTCTGTTCAATCGGCTCTCGCATCTGCGGACCCACCTCGGCCAGCTGTTCAACCGGCTCGAATTGTGGGGGCGCAATGAGATCGGCTTTCTGTTCGATCGGCTTGACCGGCTGGGTCTCGGGATGCACCATTTCTAACGACTGGTGGGGCGCAACCCGGTTCAAGGCCGTCTCCCGCGTCGATGTGGACTGGCGGGGGACAACCGGTCTGCTTTGAGCCTGAACTTGAGGAACCACCGGCTGAGCGGATTCAGGCAAGGGTTCAGTCGTCACCGCATCGACCAGTGCCACATCCCACTTGAACACTTCTTCTTTCAGGACAGGCTTGACCTGAGCGGCAAAGATCACTGCCAGCAACACCGCAAGGCCATGCAGCAGGAGCGAGAAACCCCAGGCGGGAAGGAGAAACCTGTTGTGGTCTATAGACGTCATCCAGACACCACGAGAAACGGAGCACTCTGTTCGACGCTGCAGATCGGCGCACACTGCGACCGCAACGCTTGACACTATCAGGTCGAACTATATCGTGACGTCTGCCGGAGGACCGCGGGAAGAGAGAAGAGAGGAAAAGCCGGAGGAAAAATCGGGCAGCGCTGAACATTCAAGGCGCGAGACGGGGGAACGTTCAATGAGATCCGGAGCGGTGACCGTGTCGAGGACCTGCCCTGCAGCGCACATCCATGCGCAGAGCACTGTCGAATGCGTCGATTTTTGATGATGGGCGTGGTGAGATTCGTGCGAGACGGCCTGCGCAGAGCCTACTCCTCCGATGACGAGGAGATTCAGGACGAGAACAATGGCAAGCGATTGCTTCGGCGACCAAGACATTTTAGATAGGCCCACGAGACAAGGTCCGATGCCGGAATGGTATCTAAACCAACGCTGCAGCGTCAAGCCTGAGTGTCGGAAGCCCTTGTCTTCCCGATAGGATTCGGACAATTTTTCCGGTATACTGCCTGGATCACGAAGCTCTTCACACCGATTTTTGTTCGTAGAACCCGATGCTGACGCAGATCCTCAACTTCATTTTCGGCAGCAAGAACGACCGTGAAATCAGGGGCTTGATGCCGATCGTCCAGCGCATCAATGGCTTGGAATCGGACCTGATTCCGCTCTCCGATCAGGCCTTGGCTGACAAGACTCAGACCTTCAGGAAGCGGCTGGCCGCCAGCGAAACCCTCGACGATATTCTGCCTGAAGCCTTCGCCGTCTGCCGCGAGATGTCCCGGCGTAAGCTGAACATGCGCCATTTCGATGTCCAACTGATCGGGGGCATGATTCTTCACAAGGGCCGGATCTCCGAAATGAAAACCGGCGAAGGGAAAACCCTCGTCGCGACCCTGCCGATTTACCTCAACGCGCTGGAAGGCAAGGGCGCTCATCTCGTGACGGTCAACGACTATCTGGCCAAACGGGATGCACAATGGATGGGCCAGCTCTATCATGCGCTCGGGCTATCCACCGGAGTCATTCAGCACGACGCCTCGTTC
>DASTJX010000315.1:0-8073 GCA_035716265.1 Nitrospira sp. | reverse complement strand
CTTGGGCACGGCAGCTTCAGGAACCAGTTCGTCAATGCGAGCCTTGGCGATCTCGAGTTCTTTCCGGAGGATGGCCATTTGGCCTTCGTAGAGGCCAAGATATTGATGGAGCGTCTCGACATTCTTGCCCACCGCTTGCATCGTGAGCCGGCGCAGCAGCGGTAAAGTGTCATACGCCTCCAGCGTGGCGCGAGCTTCCTGGCTTTTGGCCTGGAAATCGCTAAGCTGTGTGAGCAGCCGCCACTCCAGCAACCGGACTTCATCCAAATCCTTTTGCTTGTGTCCTTTATAGGCCAAGATTGGCGTGAGTTCGCGGAAGCGCTCATATTTACGACGGAGAGCGGCCTTGTCAGCTCGCGACTTCGCATAGAACTGATGCATTTGGGCCTCGAATCCTAGCTCGTGGATCGGCAGGCCCGACGCTTGATGCGTCAATGTCATTTCATAGCGGCTGACCCAGGTTTTATAGACTAAGCCACCGGCCTTCATGGCCTTTGCGATGACGCCGCTGATGGCATCCGCCGCATCATGATCCGGACTGACAAGCAAAATGCGCTTGTTCGTGCGGATGAGGTCTATCGCGATGGTCGCAACTTTCTGCTGTCGCAGAGCCGGATCCTCCAACCACATCGTCGTAAGAATGGAGGCGGATGAGCCGCCCAGCTGCTCCGACCCGCCAGACGCCTCAAAGACGTGAGCCAGCCGGTCTGCAGGCCCCAACCGGTATGAATCGGGCTGCGATAACATCTGTGCAAACCGCTCGGCTGCTGCCATGAGAAAGCTTCGCCGATCGGGCACCAGTGTGGCATTGGTGATGGTCGATCCGACCGCATCGAAGGTTTGTACCAAGGTCACTCCATCCCGCTGGCTCAACACGAAGCCTTCAGTCGGTTCCATGCCGTCGTCCGGGACGATAGTCACCGGCGTATCGGTGATCACCGAGCGGTCGGGCGGAAGTGTAAACTCATAAAGGTACAGAGTTCCGACAGTCTGCACCAGCCGCCCGGTGACCGGCGTAATAGGTCGGTCCGTCTCGGAGTTCCCAAGCTCGTGGTGCTCAGCGGTCAGTCGTGTGGTCCAGAATTCAATGAGCTCTCGGGCAGTCATGAACCTCTTTCTGAATGAATCCTGGGGCCATCTTACGGGTGCCGGATGACGGGAGTCCAGCCGTCGAAGGTGGCCGTCACAACGTCGAGACCCTAATCGCCAAGCGGCAAAAGTCAGTCAGCTCCGAAGAACTGCAATTGACTTTTCTTCGGCCCCTCCAGTATCCTCTTTTCCTTTCCAACAGAAGGAGTTAGAGGCATGAAGGTCATTTTGCAAGAGACAATGGAAGGGGTCGGCCATCTGGGCGATCTCATTGATGTTAAAGACGGATTTGCAAGGAACTTCCTGCTCCCTCGCAAGAAGGCCGTCGTTGCCAACGACCGGAACATCAAATCGTTCGAGCATAGCAAGCGTGTGGCGGCTGAACGGGCAAAAAAGGAAACGCTCGAGATTGAAGCGCACGCGAAGAAGATGTCCACTGTCACCCTCACAGTCGAGGCCCAGGTCGGCAAGGATGACAAGATGTTTGGGTCGGTCACGGTCAAAGACATTGCCGAGGGCCTCGCAGCGCAAGGCTATACGGTAGATCGCCGGAAAATTCAGCTACCGCACCCCATTAAAGAGTTGGGTAGTTTTACCGTGCCCGTGAAACTACCCCGTGAGGTCACCGCTGCAGTCACCGTGCGCGTGGTCAAGAAACAGGAAGCCGAAACCGCTACCGCGTAACACAACGAGGCGCTTTGATGTCCATGAAAGATGCAGTGGGGTCCCTTGATGCCTTGCAGGCCACCGATCCCGAGGTCTACGCCGCCATCGATGCCGAAGAGGAACGACAACGCAACAAGCTGCTGCTGATCGCTTCGGAAAACTTCGCCAGTCCTGCCGTGTTGGCCGCGCAAGGCTCCCTCATGACGAACAAATATGCCGAGGGCTATCCCGGCAAACGCTATTATGGCGGCTGCCAACATGTGGACACGGTCGAAGAACTGGCCATCCAACGCTGCAAACAGATCTTCGGCGCCGAACATGTCAACGTCCAGCCACACTCCGGCTCTCAAGCCAACATGGCGGCCTATCTCTCCGTGCTCAAGCCGGGGGATACGATACTCGGCATGGACCTGGCGCAGGGTGGTCACTTGACCCACGGGAGCAAAGTGAATTTCTCCGGCATGATTTTCCGCGCTTTTTCTTACGGCGTCGATCGTCAAACGGAAACCATCGACTACGAGGCCGTTCGCAAGCTCGCCGAAGAGTGTCGTCCGCGGATGATCGTGGTGGGTGCCAGCGCCTATGCGAGGACGCTCGATTTTCCCAAGTTTCAAGCGATTGCCAAAGGCGTAGGAGCCTATTTGATGGTCGATATTGCTCACATTGCCGGATTGATCGCCTCGGGTTTACACCCCAATCCCATTCCGCATGCGGATTTCGTCACGACGACGACGCACAAGACACTCCGCGGTCCACGAGGTGGGGTGGTCATGTGCAAGGCCGAGCATGCGAAGGCCGTCGACAAGTTCGTCTTTCCCGGCATGCAGGGCGGGCCCTTGATGCATGTGATCGCTGCCAAAGCGGTCGCGTTCAAGGAGGCCCTTTCCCCGGCGTTCAAGCGCTATCAACAGCAAGTGGTTGCCAATGCCCGTGTATTGGCTCAGGGCCTGCTCGATCGAGGTTACAAGATTGTCTCCGGCGGTACGGACACGCATCTTATGCTGGTGAATCTGACGAACAAGGGCATGACCGGCAAGGAGGCAGATGCCGCCCTCGACGCCGCCGGTATCATCGTGAACAAGAACGCGGTACCCTATGATGAAAAGCCGCCTGCTGTGGCCAGCGGCATTCGGCTCGGCACACCGATCGTGTCGACTCGCGGAATGAAAGAAGCCGAAATGAAAGAGATCGTCGACTTGGTCGATCGGGTCTTACAGCATCGGCAAGACACAGCAATGCTCGAGCAGATCCGAGGCCAGGCGAAAGCGCTGTGTAGCCGTTTTCCGATTTTTCACTCCTACTAACTTCACGCAGGGCAGGATCACCGCCGGTGAAATGTCCCTTCTGCGACGAGCTGGAAGACAAAGTAGTCGACTCTCGCATGGCGAAGGAGGGGGAACTCATCCGTCGCCGGCGTGAGTGTCTCGGATGCAAGCGCCGGTACACTACCTATGAGCGCGTCGAAGAGATCCTTCCCGTCGTGGTCAAGAAAGACGGGCGCCGGGAGACGTTTGATCGCTCAAAAATCCTTTCGGGGTTAAAAAAGGCTTGCGAAAAGCGTCCAATTAGCACCGCCACCATCGAGGCGGTAGCCGACCGGATTGAAAAACACATCCAGGAAATGGGCGAGACCGAGATTGAGAGCCGCGTCGTGGGCGAGGAGTTGATGAAGGAATTGCACCAGCTCGATCAGGTCGCGTATGTGCGCTTTGCATCCGTGTATCGTGAATTCAAAGACATCGACCAGTTCATGGACGAGCTGAGATCCTTGGCCCAGCAACGTAGGGAGCGGTGAATACCACCCTTCCCCGGTTGCTCGCTCGGACGTCTTCCTCTCCTTCCGCTCGTCCAGACCAGACGACGCTTCACCAGCGATAGAGGGCACATGGCGGCCTCGCAGGCCAAAGTGTCTAAACAGATCAGGAAAAACGGAGTAGCCGGCGTCACACATGTCGCCATTATCGGCGCGGGGCGCGGCGGCACTGCGCTCCTCGAGATATTTGCCAACGATCCCCTGGTGGACATCGTGGCCGTGGCTGAAATTGATGCCTCCGCGCCCGGCCTCGCATTGGCCAAGCGATTCAAGATTCCCGTCACGCGCGATTATCGCATGCTCCTCAACCTTGAACGCGTGGATCTCATCATCGATGTCTCAGGCAGTGCGGACGTGTGGCAATCTCTGCAAGACTTCCATCGCATGGGCGTCACGATTCTGGGCGGGGCAAGCGCCAAGTTTATGTGGGAGTTGATCGAAGCCCGAATTAGGGCCACGGCCGAGATCGAGAAGACGCTGAACAAATATCAATCCCTCTACCGCCTGTACGTCAAGGAAACGGGCGCTGCCGTGACGGAAGAACGGACGCGGATCGCTTGTGAAATACATGACGGGCTCGTCCAGAGCCTGGCCGGCGTGGGCTTCAAGCTTGAACTCTCTCAACAGTTGATTCGCAAGGATCCCAAGGCAAGTTTGGCGACGCTCCGTGAGAGCAAGGAGCAGCTGAAGCACGCGATCCATGAGGCGCGTCAAGTCATTTTCAACCTGCGTCCGCTTCAATACGACAAGATGGAGCTTATTCCGGGGCTGACCAACTATCTGAAATCCTATGAGACCCAATACCACATCAAGACTGAATTTACTGTGTCGGGCGATGAGCAGATTTTGTTCCCCCGCACAAAGATCTTTTTGTTTCGTATCGTGCAGGAGGCTCTGAGCAACGTCGTCCAACATGCCAAGGCCGATCGAGTGTCCGTACGATTAGCGATTGATCTCGACATACTCCGAGTTACCATTTCGGACAACGGCGTCGGCTTCGACATGCAACATGTCCTCCATAACCCGGCGAAGTGGGACCATTTCGGCGTACGAGGGATCCTCGAGCGGGCGAAGCTCGTCGGAGGTGAAGCAAGAATCGATTCCAAGAAAGGCCGGGGCACGAAGATAGTAGTCGAGGTGCCGCTGGGGAAGAAGGAGCATAGCGACGATGGAAAAAATTAAGGTGCTCATTGCAGACGACCATCGGGTGGTACGGGAAGGCCTCGCGGCTATTCTCAAGACCAAGGACGACATCAACGTCGTGGGCGAGGCGCAGGACGGAATGGAAGCGGTCGAGAAAACCAAGACGTTGATGCCCGACGTGATACTCATGGACGTCAGCATGCCACGGATGGGCGGTGTGGAAGCGACGCGTCAGATCAAACGCGAGTTCCCTCATATCGGCATTGTGGCGCTGACCATGTACGAGGAGCAGCAATATATTTTTGATCTGGTCCGCGCGGGCGCAACCGGCTATCTGCTGAAAGATTCAGAATCGTCGCAAATCGTCGCCGCCATTCGTGCGATCTATCGGGGCGAGTCGTTGATCCATCCGTCCGTCGCGAGCAAGATCCTCGCTGAATTCTCCCTGATGGCCCAAAAGAAAGGAAAGAAGCCCGGCTGGGTGGAACACGATCTGACTGAGCGCGAGATCACGGTACTGCGCCTCGTCGCGGACGGGAAAACCAATAAGGAGATCGCGAACAGTCTCGATCTCAGCGAGAAAACGGTCAAAAATCACGTGCGGAATATCTTCCACAAGCTGCAAGTCTATGACAGGACGCAGGCCGCGATTTTGGCGATCCGTAAGGGGTTAATCGAATTGGATCCACGTCCCTAGACCGGGGCATAGGTACTGGAAAGTAGGAATCACTCTTTGCTAGGGTGGGGCGTCCTCTCCCGCTGAACCAGGGTCTACAAAGGCTGGCCGGTACGAAAGGACATCGCCCCATGCAGCACAAAGCGGCAGACTGGTGGAGTCGGCTCCGCATCCAACACAAGGTCTGGGCAGTCCTTCTTCTCCTGTGTATCCCCCTCATTGCTGGACTCTCCACACATCTCTATCTCGTACAACAACTGCTGACCCTCCAGGAACAGCGCCATGACTTGATCCTTGCCCATGAGCAAGTCAATCTGCTCCGTCGTTTAGCTGTCGACATCGAAGATGGGTTTCGTGGATACCTCCTGACACAGCAGTCCGCGTTCTTGGCTCCTCTCGCTGAGGCAGAATCTAAGATTGACCAGGCGCTGAGGGATGCAGAGCGTACATTAGTAGCTGCCTCGGGTTCTGCGGACATGCTGATACCGATCGAGCAGCAACTCAAAGACTTCTTGCGCTCGAAGCATGAGCTCATTACCGAGGTGCAGCAGGGACACGCACAAAACGCCCTGGCCTATGTACAGTCAGGCGAGGGCCTCAGGATGTCTGATCGTTTCCGTCAGGAATTGCGATCAATTGAAGATCAATTGGAACACCGACGGGAATTATTCAACGAGCAGGGCATCGCACTTTCCAGAACAACATTCATCGGCTTATGGATGGCCCTGGCGGGTGTCGTCATCCTTGGCTGGACGAGCTCCCGTATGCTGGCCCGCTCGTTGACAAAGCCTTTGACGCGCCTGCATTCAGCTACCCGTATGATCGAAGCGGAGGTTGATACCGCTGGAATCACCAAGCTCTTGTCTTCCGGAGAAGTCTCGAAAGATGAACTCGGCCAGCTTGAAGAAGCCTTTCACCACATGGCACGGCGAATCGGCGAGCACGTCCATGAACTCGAGGCGCTTAATACCATCGGACACGAGATCAACACGATCGGCCCGGACGGTCTCGAGGGAGTGCTTCGGCGGATTACGGACCGGGCCGTCGAGCTGGTCGGGGCCGACGCGTGTATGGTCTTCCTCCGCGATGATCGGATGGGCTGTTGGGTCGTGGAGGCGGCATCGGGAGAATGGAACGAGCGCTTGAAGAAATCGGTCATGCTCTGGGAAGAGTTGCCGGTCTGCGTCGAAGCGTTCGAGACGCGGGCCGCCGCTACAGGAAATCATTTCCATTCGGATGAGCGGCCGCAGGTCTTGCGGCGTAATCTGCTTGGAGACAGCATGCTTGCCATTCCGCTCCTGTCTCAGGGAATTCCATTCGGTGTCCTGTCGCTATCGAGTCGAACGGCACGGGCGGCGCATGAATGGAACCAGCGCCTGGCCAAGGGGCTCACACAGGAAGCGGCGCTCGCGATTTCCAATGCAAGACTCTATGAAGCGGTGCAGCAGAAGCAAAGACGATTGCTCGCTCGGTTACGGCAGCTTGAGCATCTGGCAGAAACGTTGGCGCACGATCTGAAGGGTCCCGGCGCACGCATGGAGGAGTTGGCCAAGTTGCTGGCGAACAAAATTGGCGGACAGGTCGATGACCGCACGGCAAAATGGCTGAGACTGCTCCAAGAGAACGGCAAAGACATTGTCGAGCGAGTTGAGGGCATTCTCGAGGTCGCGCGCGTCGGCACCGGACAAGGATCAGTCACGGCGGTCGATCCAAATGTGGTCCTCGAGGGCGTGCTGAAGAGCTACGCCGGTCTAATTGAGCAACAGAGAGCATCCGTCCATGTCGATTCAGATTTCCCCCTGGTAGCCTGCCATGGGGCCTACCTTCGACAGATTATGGATAACTTGGTTTCGAATGCGTTGAAGTATCCGCGCCCCGGTGAGCCACCGACCGTGAAGATTACATCGACAACCGGGAAACACATGGTGTGCATCACCGTGCAGGATCATGGCATTGGAATCCCCATGGAGCATCGGCTGCGTGTCTTCCAGCCCTTTGTCAGACTGAGCCAGTCAGATACGCCGGGGAGCGGCATTGGTCTCTCAATTGTACAGCGCATCGTGGCCCTGTACGGCGGCCAAGTATGGATTGACGGGGAGGAAGGGGAAGGTTGTATAGTCAGGTTCACTCTGCCGTGGCTCCGAAACGACCTCACGGCGGACCCGGCTCAGCCCTCTCAAATTGAAGTGCTGGATCTGCCGAAAAACGGCTCCCTCCGAGGTGAAACATGATAGAAAGCGATGCACTGAGCCAGCGGACTTCCGAGAAGCGATCGAAAACGCCCTTCACCATCCTGGTCGTCGAAGACAACCCGACAGATATCGAGCTGATGCTCCACACCTTGGAACAAGCCGACATCAAACCGCTCGGGGGCGACTGTGAAATGGAGGTGCGCGCTAATGCCGAAGGCGCCTTACAGCTGCTTGGCGAACGTTCGGTTGATCTCGTGCTGACGGACCTGATGCTGCCCGGGATGAGTGGCCTCGATCTGGTCAGCCGGATCCAAGCTCTCGACCCCAATCTGCCGGTGCTTGTCGTCACGAGAGTCAATGCGGTGGCTCAGGCCGTCGATGCGATCCGTCGTGGAGCCTTTGACTACGTCCTTAAGCCGGTTAATCCGGAAGATTTGGGGGTGCGACTGCATCGAGCCATACGCATTTCAGAGATCCTGCGTCGCCACGCCATC
>DASTJX010000314.1:0-8510 GCA_035716265.1 Nitrospira sp. | reverse complement strand
GACGGCATCACAGCCGCCGACCATGCCGGCCAAGGCCCCCAATCCCGTCGCCTTGAGCAAGGTCCGTCGCGAGAGTCGCATATGCTCATTATTATACATGCAAGCAAGAGACCGCAATGATCCGAACATCGCCACGGGTGGTCGGTAGGGGCCGCAATTCGAGCGGATTTTTGAAAAGGACCACGACCATGTCGGTGTATGCCTCCTGTCATTTTTGACAGTTTCTCAGGTCCGTGTTGTGGCTTACAGTTGTCCCTGGTTGCCGCCATTACGACGAATGTTGGGGGAATTTAATCACGACTGCGGAGGCTCCGTATGACTCACCTTACCAGGCTAAGAAAGTCGTGTATGGCGTACCCGCTCGCCGTCGCGGTTAGCGCGATGGTCGGATGCGCCGGAGGACCGTCCCAACATGATCCATCTTGGAAGACCGTACCGATTACCGATGTCTCCATGGTAGTGGGGGAGTGGGACGGAACGGTGACGAAGAACCATGCCATGTTTCCGGAAGGTTCAGTTCGCCTGATTATCCGGGACAACAGCACCTATCTGTTCGCAGGCGAAAGTTTGTCCAGCGCGGCCGTCGGATCTGGCGGAATTGAACCACGCGAAGGGCGATTGATTGGTGACACAGATCATCGCGCGGTGACGTTTACCCTCTATGAGCACAAAGGGGCTCGAATCCTCATGATCGATTCGACCAACAAAGAAAACGGCACACGGTATCGTGGAGAATTTTCAAAAGTTCGGTGATGGGCCCCCCGCCATCCTTAGGGACTCACGCTCCTGTTATTTTTGACAGTTTCCCTGTTTGTCGAGACATGTTACCCCCACACATCTCGATAGTTGCACCGTACTGTGGCATGAGTCAGGCAATCTGCGGATGTCGGAACGGGAACTGCCGATTTGGTTTAGAGTCTCAAATCGAGACTGCGCTCACAAGGGCCATCGCGAAAACCGTGTATATGGCAATCGGGCCGCAAGTTTTCTAGGAGAGCTCATGAAGCGGTGCACTCAGTTCCACCTTCTTATCCTGGCTCTCGCGTTTTCGCCTGTTGCTTGCGCCGGATCGAGGGAGGGAACAACCGTGCCGGGGCCATCGGGTCCGCCGATGCAACGCGTCACCGTCCTGTCCTACAACACGCTGCATGGCCTGGAGCCAAGCGGCCTTACCGTGAAAGCGAGCGAACCCAAGGAGGCCAGGCAGGCGAGGCTGAATGTACAATTTGAACAATTGGCCGTGGCCCGTCCTGAGGTGATCCTGCTGCAGGAGGTGAATCCACTGCCTGAAATGGCCGAGAGGTATGTTGCCGCCATGAAACAGGTGGGCGTGGACTATAGCCAAGTGCATCAAGTCGATGCCTGCGGGGTGCGTCTCGCGCCCGGGCTCGCAGTCGTTCCTGACCTGAACAATGGCCTGGTGGTGCTTGCCAAAGCTCCTTTGAAATTGAAGAAAGTCGCCGGGCTCAAGCTAAGCGGAGGCTTCGGACGCTGCGAAGATTACATGGGTCTGCAGACTGGCGAGCTTCGCTATGCCTTGGTCGCCGAAATCGAGAACCCTGATACGGGAAAGAAGCTGTTGGCCGTGAGCCTTCATCTGCACTCCGGGATTGAACGGAACGCATTTTTTATTCAAAGGATCAACAAGGCTATTGAGGACGGCAGGGCACGGCACGAGGACTTCGAGGACATCGTCGCGGTGATCGAACAAGACCAGAACAGGCGCCTTGACGAGATTCGCCTGCTCGTCAAAGAGCTTCAAAAACTTGACGGGAGTGGACACTACATCGGAACCATCGTTGGTGGAGATTTCAATTTTGAACCAGACGACCCGGAATATCGGGAGCTTGAACGGGCAGGGCTGCAAGATACATACGTGATTGCCAATTCTCACACCGAGGTCTACAGTCTCAACCCTCAGCAAAACGTAATTGCGAGGAAGGGAGTACGAGAGGTGCCCTCTACGCTCCGCGAGGCGATGAAGCGCTTGCCTCAGAGCCAGCAACAGAAAATTCTTGAGGGCTATCAGAACGGTATCAGCCAGGCGAGGCGGGTCGATTTTCTTTTTCTCATGAGGAAACCCTCGGGCGGTCCAGCAGGTTGCTTTCGGCAGGAATTATTCGGTAAACCGGCAACGGTTTCAATGCAGCCTGGTTCGGATCACTACGGTGTGCTCGTGACCTATCTCGCTGACCCTTCCCAGTGCTGACGATGCAGAGCTCGTGCTTGCACTCCGAACAGGATGAAGGTGCATGATGTCCAACATGTCAATGCCGCTGAGTGAACTGATCGGCTTCGTGGCAGGCTTCGGGACGACATTTGCCGCTCTCCCCGATCTCATCGCCATGCTGAGGCGACGCTCCTGTGAAGGCATGAATCCGACCATGGCGGCAATCATGGGCACCTTTCAAATTGTGTGGGTCTATTACGGGATCTTAGTCGAATCGAGGCCCGTGATCGTGTGGAATATGATCGCCGTGGGGATTAATTTTCTGGTGGTTGGCGCCTATGTCTATTTTTCCTGCAGCGGCCCACGCCATGCTTCTGTCGTGAACCGCTCGCACTCGAGCGAAGGCCCGAAGAGCTCTCCACCGCGATAGTTGGCGCTCAGGGCAAGGCGCGTCTGGAAGCATGGCCTGCAACCGGAGGAATCTCATGGGTCGTCGACGAAGAGGCTGCCTGCTCATCTTGGCCGTCAGCCTAGTGGCCTGTACCTCATTCAAAGTGAATACCGACCACGATCCGACGGTGGATTTCTCTTCGTTCAAGACCTTTGCTTTCGCTGGGCCGGCCGAATTCAACAAAGGCGGAATCTACGACAATTCGTTGACGCGTCGACGCATCGAGTCTGCGGTCGTGCGTGAGCTCACAGGGAAAGGACTCCGCCAAGTAGGACTCGATGAGCCACAGGATCTTCTCGTTCACTACTGGGTCAACATCCAGGACAAGCAACGGATTGACAGCACCGGCCCGACGGTAGGCGTCGCGCGTTACCCGGGAGGGTATGGATGGGGCGCCGGCTACGGCGGAGGGGTCACGACCTATGAGTACAAAGAAGGTACCTTGATTCTGGATCTGATCGAACCGGCGAAAAAGCAGCTTGTCTGGAGAGCCACCATCGTGGGGACGTTGCAAGACACGACCAATGAGAATGTCGAGCTCGGCAACAAGGCGATTGCCGAGGCGTTTGAGAGGTATCCGCCGCTTGTGAAAGCACCGTAAACCAAGGAGGGACAACCATGACAAGGTCAGCAACTATTACCGCCGCACTGATCGCTCTGCTGCTCTGCGGGCCAGGCCGAGGGTTGGCAGATGATGTCGGCGATGCCAAGAACATCGTGAATCAGGCCGAGACCACGCTTAAAAATTTCATGAACGACCCTGACATGAAGTGGTTCGGCAGCCATCTCCAAGCGGCCAAGGGAGTCTACATTGTGCCCAAACTCACGAAGGGGGCCTTCATCTTCGGCGTCGAAGGCGGGAACGGAGTCATGCTTGCGCGCGATGAAAAGGCAGGGTGGAGTGAACCGGTGTTTTATGAAACCTCGGCGGCCAGTTTTGGCCTCCAGGCAGGAGCCCAGTCATCAGAAGCGGTCGTGTTGATCATGACGCCTAAAGCGGTGGATTCGCTGATGGGGAACAAGCTCAAGCTTGGCGCAGATGGATCTGTTGCAATCGGGCCGAAGGGAGGAGGGGCCGACACGAACCTGACTGCTGATTTCGTGACGTTCACCCGTGCGAAGGGGTTATATGCGGGGGTGTCATTCGATGGAGCTTCGATCCGGTCAAGGGACGAACTCAATGCCGCCTATTATGGACAGGACGTGCGTCCATCGGACATCATTATTGCCCGTAAGGCGAAACCGAACCCTCATTCCAAACAATTACAGACCATGCTGACGACGGCTGCGACGGCGAAACCATAGGAGAAGCGAAGGTTGAAGAAAGCCTGAACACCAACAAACCCGTGGGACGTCAATGGTCACCGTGGTGGGCGGCCGGTCTCTGCATCGTGCTGGTCGGCAGTGTTTGTCCTCTCGAGAAAGCGGCCGCGGGTGCGGAGCCGCCACTCTCCGGACCCCGTGACGCAATCGTCTGTTCCGATCTGGGATCGGATGTCGAGCGGTTAAAATGTTATGACGATGAGGCGGCGGAGCGGGGCGTCCGACGTGGCGGGGAGTCTGCCGCTGCGGCGGCTGGTGCTGCGCGGCCACCCTCATTGATGGGCATGCGCTGGGAATTAGACCGTGGCACAGAGCGTGGGCTGTTTTCGATCCGACCATATAAGCAGGTCTATCTTCTGCCGGTTCGCTATACCACCAATGTAAACAATCAGCCTTCGAGTCCTACGCAAGCCACGATTCCTCAGTCGCTGGGGTATACCAACACAGAGGTCAAGTTCCAATTCTCTGCGAAACTGAAAGCGATCGAGATTAAAGAACGATTCGACTTGTGGATCGCCTATACGCAACTCTCATTCTTCCAGATGTACAACAAATCGAAATCGGCGCCATTTCGCGAAAGCAATTACGAACCAGAAATCATGGGCGTGATTCATACTGACTACGATTTGTTCGGACTGAAGGGTCGATTCATCAATGTCGGCCTTGTCCATCAGTCCAACGGTCGTCAGGACCCCTTGTCGCGAAGCTGGAATCGGATTTATGCACAGTTCGGATTCGAGCGGGGAGGATTCGGACTCACAATTAGACCCTGGTATCGTATTCGTGAAGATTGGACCAACGACAATAACCCCGATATCACCGACTTCATCGGCAGGGGAGATCTTGTCGCGACCTACCAATTCGGAGGGCACAATCTTTCACTCCTCTTGCGCAGCAACGTCAATTTCTGGAATTTTCGCGGCGCAGCGCAGCTGGACTGGAGCTTTCCGCTGTACCGGCAACTGAAGGGGTATGTCCAGGTGTTTACCGGATACGGCGAAAGCTTGATTGACTACAACCATAATCAGACGACGTTGGGAGCCGGATTCCTCTTGATCGACTGGACGTGACGGGTGGATGACCAGCGCCTCTGTCAGTTTTGACAGTGCCTGATCACTATCGAATGATGATAGCGTGTCTCCCGTTCGGACCCGAACGTAGGCCAGTCTCTCATTCAGGAGCAGGAGCCCCTCGTCTATCGATCCAATGGGCTCATGACACGCCCAGCAACACTGTCCTCAGACTGAGGTGGGTATGAAAGGAGCATTCATGAAACAGTCCATTGTCGTGGCCGGCATTTCCCTCCTGTGCCTCTTAGGCGGGCCTGCCGTGGAGGCTGAGGAACCCACGCTGAAGGTCGTCCGGATCCGTCCAAATCTCGACGCCGACAAGCTTCAATACATTCTGTCAACTGAACGCAAGCAGGTGTTCGAGCGGAACATGAATCTGAATGAGCAGCAAAGCGAGGTGTTTTGGGGCGTCTATCATCGTTATGAGAAAGAAAAAGAGCAGCTTGAAGCCAATCGGCTTCGCCTGCTCGGCACGTACATCGAGAAATACGACACGTTGACCAATGACGACATCCTGAAGATCGTCAAGCGGTCGGGCGAGAATCAGCGGGCAGATTTGGCTCTGCGGCAGAAATACTTCCATATCTACAGCAAAAAGCTTGACCCGATAGCCGCCGCTCGCTTCCTGCAACTCGATGACATTGTCGGGATGGTCACACGATTGGCAATTCTGGGTAATCTCCCTTTGATCGGCGACGTGCCTCATGCCGGGGCTCCAGGAGAAAACGCTTCGACCGGTCCCGAGGCGGCAACTCCCTCGTCGAATGGTGAACAGCCGTCGGCTGAGCCGCCAAAATGAACATTCGTATACATCAGCGAGAAGGAGGCATCATGCGTCATTCACGATGGATCCTCGTCGTGGTGGGGTTGCTCTTCCTGACACAGGAAGCGTTGGCAGGAGTCGAGGTATTTGTGTATCCGAGCAAAGGACAGAGCAAAGAGCAGCAGGAACAGGATGAATTCGGTTGCTACAAATGGGCCAAAGAGCAAACCGGGTTTGACCCCAACCAGCCGATGCAACAAGCCGCTGCTCCTCCGCCGCAGGGCGGCGCGGCCAGGGGTGCGGCACGAGGCGCGGCCATCGGCGCAATTGGGGGCGCCATCGGAGGGGATGCCGGAAAGGGCGCAGCCATCGGAGCTGGAGTGGGGGCGGCGGGAGGCGCCATGCGCCGGCGGCAGGCGATGGAGCAGCAAGCGGCTGCTCAAGAAAAAGCCAAACAGGCGTATAATGCGGACGTCGGCGGATATAAGCGGGCGTTTGGCGCCTGCATGACTGGACGGGGCTACACCGTCAGTTGAACGGGCGGATTCTTCCACCCAAGCGGAGTCGAGTTGAGGCCTCATTCTCGTTGTGTCATCCGGAGATGGTTCGGGTTTTTTTGCTGTGCGATTGTACTGCCGGCTGGTTATGCGATAGGCGCGGGAGCCTCCAATCTCCACATACCTAAACCCACCGATCCACTGAAGCCTGCGCCTCCGCCGCCTGCGTTGGAGGCGTCCGTCGTCAATCTTGAAGTCCGTCTCGCTGCCGAGGGGTTGGCCACTGCCATCGATGAGGGGTTTCCTCATGTCGCTGCTCGCGAAGACGACTGGAACGATGCTGCGACCTTAGGCGATCGTGAAGATATCCGGTTTTTGTATCGTATCGTCAGAGGATCGTTTCGCTATCGAATGGATCATGACCATTTCGCAGTGTGGTTCGACCAGGTGCGCTATCGGGTCTGGGCGCGGAGGCCCGATGGGGAAGGGTTTGTGGAGGGCCGGTGCGGCCACGGTGAAGAGCCTCCTAAACGACTGAATGTCGCCGCCCGCTCCGCCCTAAGCTGGTCGGACCGATGGCGTCTCCAGTCGCAGACGACGTTCGATGAACCTGTCTTTGTGGAACCCTGTCGCCTGCCGGGTCTCGATGTGGATGCGACGCCGTTCTTGAAAGCCGTGTTGCGGCCGCGGCTCGCGGCACTGGGGCAGACAATCGACCGGATCGTTCGCGAACGAACAGAAGCAAAGAAGCGGGCGGAAACGGTTTGGGAGAAACTTCAGGAACCGTTCGAGTTAGCCCCCAACCAGTGGCTGATGTTTCACCCTCAGGAGGCGCGGGTCAGCCCGATCACGTCGAACGGGACGCTTGTCGTGCAATCGTCCGTGAATCTGGTCATGGATCCGAGGATCGTCAATGGCAGGAAGCCTGAGGAGGTTGCAGTGCCCCTTCCGCCCCTCCAGTTAGCGCCGCGCCATCTCGAAGGGTTTCACCTCGCGCTGCCGATTACCGTTGACTATGAACGGATCAACAATCGGCTCGAGCAGGACATGGTCGGACAGGAATTCCGGACCCCTCTTGGCGACATCGTGCAGGTGCAAGGCGTGCAGCTCTACGGGAGCGGCGACCGGCTGATCCTTGCCTTACGCGTCTCAGGAGGAGTGAATGGGACCCTGTACACGACAGGGACACCGGTGTTCGATGAAAGTCGCGGAGTGCTCAAATTCGTCGATCTGGACTTCACGATGGACACGCGCAACGTGCTGGTGCGTTCCGCCAACTGGATGTTTCACGAAAACATCTTGTCAGCCTTGAGCTCTGAAGCGACGATTGATCTCTCGGGCCAACTTAAGACGCTCCGCTCACGTCTGTCGTCCGCCTTGACGCGAGACTTGGGACCTGATGCTCGCCTCGAAGGAGAAGTCATCAGCCTTCGTCCCCGTGGCGTGTACCCAACGGCGGGGGGAGTGGAAGTTCATCTGATCGCAGAAGGGGCGATGTGGGTGAACCTGCGGTGAACGCGCCCGGGATCGAACAGTGAGCAATCAGGGAGAGTGTTTAGCGGCGGAAATGACGTCCGGCGATACAAACGTGTGCCCGACCAGCGCCTCGCGAACGGCGACCACCAGATCGGTGCATAGCCGCGGCTTGATCACATAGCCTACTGCACCTACCGAAAACGCCTCCTCAACGAATTCCTTGTCTTTGTGGACGGTCAGAAACACGATCTTGGCTTTCGAGCCGAGTTCTGTAAGGAGACGTGCGGCTTCGAGACCACTCATGAGACCCATGGAGATGTCGAGAATGAGGACGTGGGGTTTGAGCGACTCAGTGGCTTCCAGGACGGCCCGCCCGTCATCGACGGTGCCGACGATCTGAAATTCCGGCTCAAGAATGAGGCGTGCCGCCTGGAGCATGGAAGGGCTGTCGTCGGCCAGGAGAACGCGCACGGCAATGCGTCCTTCCCGATCGCTTTCCACAACTGGCGCCATCATCGCTCCAGGCAGACGAATGCTCCCGGGTGCAGCTTTTAGCACTTAGGTCATTCTCAACGATACTGGCAAAAGTGACAGATCGGTTTGGTCCCCCGGCTGCGACTGTCCCCCGGGGGCTCCATGACGGTGCTTGAAGGCCGATTGAATCGATTCGATTAGCGATGTGAGGCGCCGGGCATGAGTCGCTGGTCAATGGCGAATTGGATGAGTGCTGCGTTGGTCTTGAGCCGGAATTGCTGCATGA
>DASTJX010000313.1:0-6395 GCA_035716265.1 Nitrospira sp. | reverse complement strand
CATCCAGCAGGCAGCAGACAATCAGTAATTGTCCAGCATGCGACAGAATGTCTTGTTGGACCCACACGCCTTCTCGTATTTCGCATGAAAAAGCGAGGCTCGCCAATTGCAGAATTCCAAATCATGCGCGTTGCAGACTCTGATAGTCACCGCTTTAAAAAAAGGAGGAACACATGAAGCGAAGCTCCTGCCTGCTGTTCTCGGGCCTCATTGCCGCAGGCGCCATCCTTGCGCTCACTGGACAGGTGAACGCGGACGAGGGAGGCACCTCACATTCCCCTATCACCACGCCATCAGGGAAATCGAGTGACTTCGATAAGAAGGCTCCGACAGGAAGAGTCGACCCGCACTCGGGAACGGTCATTCCTGATTCGCCGTCGAGCCAGTCTCACCCCGAACAGCCGTCTGGGATCGGCGAGAAGGGCAGCGGGCAGACACAAACCACAATGGAGCGATCGGGCGGTTCCCAGCCCAGTGCCTCAGAAAGCATGTCGAACGCCTCGAACGAGCATGGTGAAGGGAAAACTGAACGAGCCGCAAAGGATCTGAAATCGCAATAGCCAAGTAATCGCGGATATCACATCCGAAACCTGCCGGCTCGCTGCCGGCAGGTTCTTCACTGATCACCGGCGCAACCCTCCTCCATGTCAGATCAATCATGGCGGCGCATCACGTCATATTGTTGAGGACAATCGTTCGGCCTATAATGCGTCAGCCATGGGCGCGTCCGAAAGAGCGAAACAACGCCTCCGTACTCTTCTTAAATCCGCCTCTTATCGTCGAGCCGACCAAGATCTCGCATTTCTCAACGGTGATGAGGTTCGTCCCATCCGTCTTCAATTAGAGTTGCTGAAGGCGGAATTGATCCAACATCGGGAGAATATCCGTTCCACCATCGTGGTGTTCGGAAGCGCCAGAATTCCCGATCCGGTCCTAAGCCACCGGCGTCTGGACGAAGCGACTAAACGTTTGGCAGGCAACCCACATGATGCCGCCTGTCAGCGGTCGGTCGCCATGGCAACACGGCAAGTCGCCATGTCCAAGTACTATACCGAAGCCCGGGCTTTCGGACGGCTGGTTACCAGCAAATATCAGTCAAAGCATGGCTGCGACTATGTGGTGGTGACCGGCGGGGGCCCGGGGATCATGGAAGCAGCCAATCGAGGAGCTGCGGACGTCAAAGGCAAATCCATCGGCCTCAATATTTCGCTTCCACACGAACAGCGACCGAATCCTTACATCACACCCGCGCTGTGTTTTCAGTTCCGGTATTTTGCACTGCGCAAGATGCATTTTTTATTGCGTGCTAAGGCGCTGGTCGCCTTTCCGGGTGGGTTTGGGACATGCGATGAGCTCTTCGACGCGTTGACGCTGCTGCAAACCAAGAAGGTCCGCGGCATCACCGTTATTCTGGTCGGCCGGGAGTACTGGAGCCGGTTGATTGACTGGCAACTGCTGGAAGACAACGGATTCATCAGCACTCGCGATCGAAAGCTGTTCCATTACGCCGACACGGCCAAGGAGGCCTGGAAAATCATTGCCCGCAAGCAGCAGACGTTTCGGCGCCGACC
Source organism: Nitrospira sp. (assembly GCA_035716265.1). Classification (GTDB taxonomy): domain Bacteria; phylum Nitrospirota; class Nitrospiria; order Nitrospirales; family Nitrospiraceae; genus Nitrospira_C. Next base: position 4,824 of record DASTJX010000313.1, on the reverse strand, counting down.
ACCGCCCCCCCGTTGGTTCAGATGAAACTCACCTTTCACGGCGCTGTTCGATCTGTCACCGGGAGCAGGCACTTGATTGAGACCGACGAGAATCGTGTGCTCTTGGACTGCGGACTCTTCCAGGGACGGCGGGAGGAGACGGAACGCCGCAATCGGTATCTGGGCTTTGATCCAAAAGAAGTGGACGCCGTCCTCCTCTCTCACGGCCACATTGACCATTCGGGAGCTCTGCCGGCGCTGGCCAGGTATGGCTTTTCAGGAAAAGTCTTCGCGACGCGGGCAACGGCAGATTTGAGCGAAATGATGTTGGCTGACTCGGCGCATATCCAGGAGAGCGATTGCCTCTATGTCAACCGCAAGGAGCGCCGGACCGACGCAACGTCTCGTCAGCCTTTTTACACGAGCGACGACGTCCAGAGTATCAAACGGCAATTCGTCGGTCTCCGTTACGGCGATGTCGTGACGCCGCTGCCAGGAATGAAAGCGACGTTCCTTGATGCCGGACATATTCTGGGATCAGCAGCCATCTCCCTTCGGATCAGGGAGGCCGGCTCGACGAAGACCATTCTGTTTTCCGGAGATTTGGGCCGCCGCCAAATGCCGATCTTACGAGATCCACAGCCACCGCCTTCCTGTGACATCTTGATCATTGAATCAACCTATGGCGACCGGCTGCACAGCGAAACGGCCGAAGAGGCCAAACAGAAAGCCAGTGCCCTCATTCACCATGCCATCGTGAACCGGAGCAAGATTATCGTACCGGCGTTTGCTGTGGGCCGCACACAAGACCTTGTCATGTGGATAAAGGACATGGTGAAAGAGGGTCGTGTCCCGCCGGTTCCCATCTATATTGATTCGCCCTTGGCGTTGCGTGCGACAGAAGTCTTCCGTCGGCATCCCGAATGCTACGATGAAGAAACCTATCGCATCCTCACGAACGAGGGCGACCCTTTCATCGCGAAGTATATTCGCTATGTCTCATCCGTCGCTGAAAGCCAAAAGCTCAACACCAGGAGGGGACCGTGCGTGATTATCGCGGCATCCGGCATGTGTGAAGGAGGCCGCGTGCTGCACCACTTACGGCATGCAATTGAGGACGAAGCCAACGTTGTGGCGATCGTTGGATTTCAAGCAGAGCACACACTGGGTCGCAAGCTGATAGAAGGATGGGATCCTGTGCCGATTTTCGGGGTTCGTGTGCCTCGACGAGCCAGGGTCGTCCACTTCAACGGCTTATCCGCCCATGCCGACCGCGAGGATCTTCTGGATTACGTTCGCGCGATCAAGCCGCTTCCTTCGAAAGCTTTCATCGTCCATGGAGAGCACCGTCAGGCGTTTTCACTGGCCGCTGCAATCCGGGCAGAGCATCCACGTCTTGAAGTCACGGTTCCTGAAGTCAATACGACCTACGAAGTCTAACACGGTCACGGTATCTGGTTTACCGGTATTTGGTCGCGCCGAGCGGCGATGTCCTAAGTCTGCAGCCCCCACGCTGCCTTGGCGAGGGTCAACAGCGCCACAGCGATCAACAGCACGTTGACCACCACCTCCCATTTACGCCACTTCTTGATCTCGTTGTTTTCCATGACTCGAACCCTCTGCGCGTCTCAGTTGATGGTTGCCTGTGTCTGCATCGAACTTGTGCTCCATCTCTGTCAGGTAATATCGGATGAATTGCAATTCATCAGTCGTGAGTGGAGTTTCGAGGAACCGGCTTGATAGAAGACGTTCGCAACTGCGACCGTACTCGAGAATGATTCGTCGAATCGGATGCATTCACTCCTCCCTGTCGTCCGCCGGTACGTCTTGCAGAAACAACCGGGGAGCTGCCGGGTTGGCGGCAGCTCCCCTGTCAGACGTTACACCAGGTCCGTCACGCCTATTTCATGGCAGTTGGCACCGCCTGCGGCGCCGGCTGCGTGGCCGCTCGCTTACCGCCCACGCCGGTTACTCCTAGCGGTTGAATCCGTGGGTCGCCCGTCGGAACCACACGCAGGTAGCCCCACTGCCCAGACTGGGCGTACGGCAGCCGATTATTCGACCACACGAAATCTCCCGTCTGTCGATAGGGACCTCCCGCCCCGCCCTGGATGAAGACGTCGAGCACTTCCGAACCGGCGTACTCCACCACACTGATCATGTCGGCACCCGGCATGTAGGGCTCAATTGGCCACTCGTGGCCCTCTACCCCGAACATTCCGTTTTGCTCACTGTTCGCACCGATCACATGGATCCGGATCGGATCGCCGGCATGCGCCTCGATCAGAGGCGTGGCCGGGTCCTCAGGCTTGTCCACTACGCAGGGTTGGAAAATCTTGCCCAGCGAGCAGCCTTGCTCTTCGCGGTACTTGTACGGCTCGGCGCGGTAATTCACCGATGTCAGCCCGGCCACGTTCTGCACATAGGGCATGAACGAGGTCCCGATGATGTGGTCTTCGTCCTGGAAGAACAACGCCACGTCCCGATAATTCCGCTTGCCGACGTTTTCCGGCAAACTGGCGTCGACGATGACATCGGCCCTCCAGGCATTTTTCTGCGAGAGATCGGCCCCGGTGACTGGATCACGATACTGCGATCCTTTCGGGCCGATGATAATGGCGCCATACAATCCATTGCGCGGATTGACGACGATGTTGCCGCCATCCCACACCAATGACGTCGTTTCCTTGTTCGACGGATGCGCGTAATAGGTGTAGTTCCGGCTCTCACCGGGTCCGATGGTCTGATCGCCGCCGTTATTGCCGACATTCAAGCCCTGGCTATCTTTAGGATCGAAGGCGAGTCCCGGCGCAAAGAACGACGCCCGGCTGGCCTTCATCTTGTTCTTCAGACTGACTTTAATACAGTCGCCCAGGTTCGCGCGCAGCGTCAGCGGGTTGGGCATCACATTCCCCGCCACCGTCGTCGCTTCCTCTTCAAGCGCGAAGATCTTGCCTTCCGGCACGCTCAGCTCGATCTTACGCTCGAAATCGACTTCGATTGCCTCGGGCGCCTTCGGATGGAGCTTCAACGGGCGATCTAACGCCACGACGTTGAAGCTTTTCACCGGCGCATCGGCCGGACAGACTGCACTCGGTGTCGCCGGAATGCCGAGCGGATTCGTGCCCTTCGGCAGCGGCTTCAGGTCGGCCGTTTCCTTGTCGAGCACGCGGACGATGCCCCATCCGCCTTCGGCAAAGTGTGAGCTTCGACCGTTGAAGTGGATGTAGTCGCCCGGCATAGTCTGGAATCCGCCAGCCTTCGTCACGAGATCGTAGCGCTCGGCGATCCCGACGTGAATCGAATTCTTCCGGTTGGCGTCCGCCGCATACCGCTCCGTGAGGAAGGTATGGCCGGCGATCGTCCACACATGCGATTCGTTCATCAACTGATGCAGCAGCCGGAAGACCATCGTGTCACCGGTATACGCCCGCAACAACGGCGTATCTGGATCACCGTGGATTGCGCTGCTGAACAACTTCGAGGTATCCGGATTATTCGACAGGCGCTGGGCGAAGGGTTCCGCACGGAAATTGAACCCGCTGCCCGTCGTATGTGTCCCGCCATTGATGTACTTGTTGGGCGCGTTCAAGATCTTCTCGGGCATCTGGAACGACACCGTCTTTCCCGCTTCCAGCGCCACCTCAATAGGCTGCCCGGGAGGATTACCGGCCTCGATGACGTTGACTGTGTGTGGCACCGTGTCATGGATCGACACCATAAGCTCACGGAAGCTCCCGCTGACGCCGGCTCCGATTGGCTCATTCGAGTGAATGTCCGCGATCGGACCGCTATATACCAGCTTGCCGTCCTTCGGATTGTGATAGGTTGATCCGAACGGCTCCACGATCGTCACGCCGAACCCGCCGTGCGGCCAGGTCGTCGCGCCAAACGCGTGGTCGTGCCAGAACACTGTCCCCATATCCACGTCCACCCACCAACGGTAGCGCACGAACTCCGGCGACACGAGGTCGCTGGCCGGATGGTTGTGCTTGAGCGGCTTGAAGAACGTGACCTGATCGCCTTTGATGTCCTTGATGCGAGCGACCTCGGAACAGCTCTTATCCCGCGGCAGGGACGCCGTGGGATCGTTGCCCTTTTCCAGACAGTCCATGCCGACCATGACTTCAGTGTTCACATGGAAGGGCGTGGCGCCAGGCGCCAATTGGATCTTGATGGAACTGGCTCCGGCCTTGGCTCCACCCACGACCTTGGCCACCATCGGTGCGGGCAAACCGTGCTTCTTGGCCTTGCCCCACATGGTAAACGGACGCACGGACATTTCGTACTCGAACCCTGAAATGACGCCGTCCGAGTTCCCTGTGTCGAACTGGAAGAAGTGGGGATGGATGTTGATCTTGGACGACTGAAAATTGGTGTAATCGTCGTCGTCCCATTCGCTGGTCAGAACCAAGTCGACGCAGTCGTAGACGTTGGCTCGGATGACTGCCGGGAGCTTGAGATCGTCATTGCCCCTCGTCAGACGCTCCTCTTCATGGAGCACGTAAATCAAGCCGTCTTTGTCGACGATGGGCGGCTCTTTACCCTGCTGCTTCGCCAAAGTGATCGGCATCCGCAGGAAGTGAAGGTTGTAAAACTTTTGATTGGCATTTTCCGGGCAGAGGCTCCAACGCCCCTGCTCACCGGGCTTGGCCGGCTCGCTGGTCCGTTCGCCAGTCGCATCCTGGTGAATTGGCTCCAGCCAGGGCGCGCCGCTATGGTTGGCCGAGAAGGGCACACGCTTGCCGAAGTGCGGCTTGAATAACGGCCAGGCCATCTTGCCTGTGGTGGGGTCAAAGAGAATGGCAGGTCTAGTGCTGTCGTCCCACTTGGCGGCCCATGGAT
>DASTJX010000312.1:0-13287 GCA_035716265.1 Nitrospira sp. | reverse complement strand
AAGAGCGGTTTCATCGCGCAGGCGCAGATGGGCGATCCGAATGCCTCGATTCCGACTCCTGAACCGATCATCAGCAGACCGATGTTCGCTGCATTCGGTCGCGCGGTTGCAAGCACCTGCCTTACGTTCGTGTCGGCCGCGGCATTAGAGCGAGATGTTCCTCATCAACTCGGCTTGCAGCGACGGATCGTGGCGGTCAAAGGATGCCGCACCGTGAAAAAGCGTGACCTCAAAGTCAACGATGCCTTGCCCCGGATCGAGGTCGATCCCGAGACGTATATCGTGACCGCTGACGGGGAGCGTCTGACCTGTGAGCCCATCATTGTGCAACCGATGTCGCAACGGTATTTTCTGTTTTAGGCTGATGAAAAAGGCATTTGTCTCACCCGCCCAGCCCTACCGCGCCGAGATGCGCGCCTTCTCACAAGCTTCGTTCTCGGTCGCTCGGGCTTCAAGATGTGCATGAGATCAAAGAAAGATTTGTTTAATGGATACGCTCTCGCTGATTCAAGGCTTGCGCTTCGTTGATAGCTTTTTCCCCTCTGGGGGGTTTGCCTTTTCCTCCGGCCTGGAATCGGCCGTCAAATGCGGCGCCATTGAGAATGGAAAGGACCTCGCAGGATATGTCGAAGATCTGTTGGTGCACGGCGTCGGCAAACGTGAAGCGGCTGCCACGGCGACTGCCCATCTTGCTGCGGCGACAGACAGGCTTGACCTGGCACTGACGGTCGATCGTCAGTTGGATGAACTGAAGCTTAGTCGTGAGTCGCGCTTGGCGAGCCGTCAGATCGGGCGCCAGGTCATGAAAGGGGGTGCCGGGCAGAATGACGAGAACAGGGTGGTCAAAGAGTTTCGGCGTGCCATCGATGAAGGGCGGACACCCGGCCATGTCCCTGTGGCGATCGGCCTGACGCTGGCGGGCTGCGGGTGGTCGAGGCAAGACACGGTTGCGGCGTTTCTGTACCAGACAGCACAGGGATTTGTGTCCGCGGCGATGAAGCTGTTGCCGGTGGGTCAGCAGGAAGGCCAACAGCTCCTCAACGATTGGGCGCCGTTGATGACCGAGCTCAGTCGCCGGGCGAAACCCCAGGCAAACTTAATGTCCTGGTCTCCGGTGCAAGACATTTATGCCATGCGGCACGCACGGTTGGAGTCGCGTTTGTTCAGATCGTAGGAGGCTGATTAGCCACAGCTGTCAGCCCTTGGAGCTTGCATGCATCGAGCCGATGAACATTACGGTGGAAGCGGGCGAGTCACCGCAGCCCGCTCAAAGCAGGTTCCAGTGATCGGAATCGGCGGGCCGGTCGGATCCGGCAAGACTGCTCTGGTGGAAGCGCTCTGCCGAACATTGCGGGATCGATACAGTCTGGCGGTCGTGACGAACGATATTTTCACGAAAGAAGACGCCGAATTTCTGACGAAAAGGGGCGCATTGTCGCAAGACCGCATCCTGGGAGTCGAGACCGGCGGCTGCCCACATACGGCGATCCGCGAAGATGCCTCCCATAATCAAGAGGCGCTCGACGAACTGCTGCGCAGACATCCTGACGTCGAACTCATGTTCGTCGAAAGCGGCGGCGACAATCTGGCGGCCACGTTCAGCCCGGAGCTGGTGGACCATACGATCTATGTCATCGATGTGGCAGAGGGCGACAAGATCCCTCGCAAGGGAGGGCCCGGCATCACCAGGTCCGACCTGCTGGTGATCAACAAGATCGATCTCGCCCCCTACGTCGGCGCCGATCTCGGTGTGATGGAACGTGACAGCCGCCGCATGCGCGGCGATCGGCCGTTTATGTTCACGAACCTCATGTCCGGGGAAGGCCTGGATCCGGTTGTGACCTGGGTCGAGTCGCACATCCATCCGCATGACTACCATCCCTAAGCGCGCCGTGGCCTTCTCTGCGGCATCGTCTCGCTCAGATGCCGCGGGCCGGACGGCATCAATCGGTCGAGTCGGCACATTGACGCTGGAATACATCCGGCGAGGCGATTGCACGACATTCGGACGTACAAGCTCCCAGACGCCCTGGCACCTCCTTCCTCCAATCTATCTCGATGATTCAGGCAGCGCGTACACACTGCTGGTCAATCCTTCGGGAGGCCTCGTCGGTGGCGACCGGCTTTCCATCGATGTGTCGGTTGGTCCAAACGGGCATGCGCTGATCTCGACCCCTTCGGCCAATCGTGTCTATCGATCCCTGTCGGAGGAGTCAGTCCAAGAGGTCGCTCTCAGAGTCGCGGAAGGAGCCATTCTCGAGTGGATGCCCGAGCATACGATTCCTTTTGCCGGTTCCCGGTTCCGGCAAACGATCGATGTGAAGTTGGCAGCCGGAGCCACCATCGTGTTGTGGGATGCGATGGCTTCCGGGCGGATTGCCCACGGAGAACGTTGGAAGTTCACGACGTTCAGCAACCGGATTCACATCCAATCGGCGTCAGGCTCCTCATTGGCGGAGCGCTATCTCATCGTTCCCGGAAACACATGGAGCGGAGTCGGCCTGGCTGAACAATGGGATTACGTCGGATCGCTGTTTGTCGTCGGGGATGCCATCATCGGAACGCTGAGGGCATCGCTGGAAGCGGCTCTTGCCGATATCGTGGAGAAGCAACCGGATCAAGCCATACTCGGCGGGGTGTCCCAGTCCGCCGCTTCGGGGCTCGTTGTCAAACTCGTGTCGCGATCGGCGCCGGTGATGGCTCTGGCAGTGGCTGAGTTGTGGGCTGCCGTACGGCGTCTACTGTGGCAACTGCCTCCCGTCGCCCTGAGGAAATATTGAGCAGCGGGCCCGTGCTTTCTTGGATTCGTCGCGCGCAGTTTGACACTCCATCGACACGGGTGCTATTCTCCGCCCGACATTCGGAGACAATGGAGTCTCCTCATCCAATCGACAGCATGACGGACAATGACGTCCTCGACTCTTCTTAGAGTCAGAGGGCGTTTTTTTTTACCTGCATGATACTGAAACAGACACCCAGCTTTGTTCTCGGTCGCTTCTGCCGCTCGACGTACAAGTCGGGCTACTGGAGGCGAAATACCAATCCGCTCGCATTTGGTCGAGGCGAGCGGTTCAAGCGAAGCTTGGTATGTACCTCCTCGCGGACCTTCGCTGCTCTGGCCTCGCATGGGGGCATGGCGCGTCTCGGCGCGCCACGAGTCGGGAGGGTGTGACCGTCGTCTGTTTGAGTATCATGCTGTCGCGCTGATTGTTTTAATCGAGACCTTATGCGTACGTTTCGCATTGCCATGGTCCAAATGAATCCCACTGTCGGGGATCTGGACGGCAATGTCCGCCGGATCATCAACTGGGTGGCGGAAGCCAGAAAGGCCAAGCCGGACCTGGTTGCGTTTCCCGAATTGGCCGTCACCGGGTATCCACCTGAAGACCTCCTGTTGAAACCGCAGTTCGTTGCCGACAATCGCCGTGCGCTCAACGAGATTATTCGTGCGAGCCGAAATTGCAATGTGGTCATCGGCTATGTGGGGCAGGGGCAGACTTCAGGGCTGAGAGAGGGCGCCGCGGCGGTCCTTCCGGCCGGGCGACACGACTTGTACAACGCCGCCGCCGTCATCACCGATTGCCGCCTGGCCTTGACCTACGCAAAATGGTACTTGCCGAATTATGGCGTCTTCGACGAAAGCCGGTACTTTAAACCGGGACGCCGTCTCCCTCTCATCACGGTCAACGGCACAGTCATCGGGGTGAACGTCTGCGAAGACATCTGGCTTCCCGAAGGGCCGACGCGACTGCAGGCCAATGCCGGAGCAGAAGTTATCGTCAACATCAATGCCTCGCCCTTTCACGGGGGCAAGAGCCGGTCGCGCGAGGAAATGCTGGCGACGCGTGCCCGGGACAACCGGGTCATTGTCACGTATACGAACACCGTCGGCGGACAGGATGAGTTGATTTTCGACGGCAACAGCGTCGTCATGGATCATACCGGCGAGCCCATCGCCAGAGCGAAGGCCTTTGAAGACGACTTGTTGGTCGTCGACCTGAACGTCGAGTCCGTCGCCAGGGCACGAGCGGCAGAAGGGAGAAGGCCGGGCGTAAGCGGAAGGACGCCGGCGGCCATCGATCGGGTTACCCTGAAGGGAAAGCTGCCCGCGAGACGGACACGACTGATCCCATCGATCGAACCCTTGGCCGATCCGTTGGACGAAGTCTATCGAGCCTTAACACTGGGAGTGCGGGATTACGTGGCAAAGAACGGGTTCAAGCGAGTCGTCATTGGCCTGAGCGGGGGAATCGATTCGGCGCTGACTGCTGTACTGGCGGTGGACGCGCTCGGTCCCCGGAATGTGCTGGGCGTCTTTATGCCGTCTCCCTACACCTCTCGCGAGAGCTGCGAGGATACGCAGGAGTTGGCGCGCCGCCTCCGGATTCAAGTCAAGACGCTGCCGATTACCCCGACCTTCAAGTCGTATCTGGAGACGTTGAAACCGGTATTCGGTGGCACCAAGGTTGATACGACCGAGGAAAATCTGCAGGCGCGGATCCGGGGCAATTTGTTGATGGCGCTCTCGAACAAGTTTGGACATCTCGTGTTGACGACGGGCAACAAGAGCGAAATGAGCGTCGGCTACGCCACCCTGTACGGCGATATGGCCGGCGGGTTTGCCGTGATCAAAGACGTGCCCAAGACCATGGTGTATGCATTGGCCGACCGCCGCAACCGGCAAAGCCCGGTCATTCCAAAGCGAATTCTGGATAGGCCGCCGACTGCCGAGTTACGAGCGGATCAAAAAGACGAAGACAGTCTGCCGCCGTACCCGGTGCTCGACCCCATTTTGAAGGCCTACGTGGAGGACGACCGGTCCGTGGATGAGATGGTCGAGATGGGATTCGCACGAAAGACCGTGCTGCGTGTCGTGGGTCTGGTGGATCGGAGTGAATATAAGCGACGCCAGGCACCTGTGGGCATCAAGATTACGCATCGGGGGCTGGGAAAAGATCGACGCATGCCGATCACGAACAAATATCGGGGTCTGTAGCGGGGCGACGGAGAACGTCTGTCTGGGGTGCTCAAAAGGTCGTCCAGCAAGACCGCAGCGAGCGAGGAGGCGAAGCGTACACTGTGCCCGTGCGGAGAGCCTCTAAGCGACGCGAGAACGCAGCTGGCGATCTTTTTCAGCATCCTGTTAAAAGAGGAGGCGGCATGAGTGAATGGCACTACTGGGCTTCACGTGGCGCGATCACAGGCTTGTGGGTGATCCTTTGTGCCACGCAGGCGTTGGCCGGCCAACGTGAAGGCAGCGTGGACAGCGGCGACGTCGCCTGGATACTGGCTGCATCGTCGCTGGTCGTGGGCATGATCATCCCCGGACTGGCCTTCTATTACGGCGGCCTGGTTCGCAGTAAGAATGTCATCAGCACTATGGTGCAGGCGTTTGCGATTCTCTGCGTCGTCAGCGTCGTCTGGCTGGTCTGTGGCTTCACGCTCGTGTTTGGTCCGGACCGGGGAGGCGTGATCGGTGGTTTGGATTGGGCATTCCTTATGGACGTCGGAGCTGCGCCCCATCCCGTGTATGCCCCGGCCGTTCCACTCGAGGCGTTCATGCTCTTTCAGCTGCTCTTTGCGGCCTTCACCCCCGCCTTGATCGCCGGCGCGTTTGCCGAACGGATCAAGTTCGGCGCGATGTTGCTGTTCGCTGCCCTCTGGTCCCTCCTGGTCTATACGCCCATTGCCCATTGGCTTTGGGGAAACGGGTGGCTGGCGAGAGTCGGCGCGCTCGATTTTGCCGGCGGTGCCGTTGTCCATATCAGCGCGGGGTTCAGCGCGGTCGCGTGTGCGATGGTAGTCGGCAAGCGGCGCGGCTGGCGCACAGATTACATGGCCCCCCATAATCTCCCCTTTATTTTGTTGGGCGCCGGCTTATTGTGGCTCGGCTGGTTTGGTTTCAACGGCGGCAGCGCACGTGGGGCGAATGCCACGGCGGTGGGGGCCGTGACCGTGACGCATTTCACCGCCGTCTCCGCCGCCCTGGCGTGGATGCTGGCGGAATGGAAACATCGAGGAAAGCCGACCGTGTTGGGAGTCGCCAGCGGAGCGGTTGCCGGCTTGGCGACTTCGACCGCCGGTGCAGGAATGCTCTCGCCGCTGGCCGCTGTTGCGCTCGGCATTGCCGCGGGTGTTTGCTCTTATATGGCAATTGTTTGGAAGGGGAAGATCGGCTATGATGACACGCTCGACGTCATGGGAACGCATGGTGTGGGCGGCATGCTCGGCATGCTGGGCGTCGGATTCTTCGCGGCACACGGCCATCCCGCGATGCAGATTCTCGCCGTCGTAGCGACCGGCACATTTTCTTTTCTAGGCAGTTACGCCATCTTAAAGCTTGTCGACGGATCGATCGGGTTGCGCGTGACCCAGGAAGAGGAATCGACGGGGCTTGATCTCACACAACACAACGAACGTGCCTACTCGTGACGGAATGCTGAGCATGGAGACCGCATATGAAACTCGTTGAAGCCATCATCAAGCCGTTCAAGCTTGATGAAGTGAAGGACGCGCTGTTGGAGATCGGTGTGCAAGGGATGACGGTGACGGAGGTCAAAGGATTCGGCCGGCAAAAAGGGCACAAAGAAACCTACCGCGGCCAGGAATATACGATCGAGTTCGTTCCCAAGGTGAAGATCGAAGTGGCCGTGCAGGATGGACAGGTGCCCCGCGTCTTGGAAACGATTTCACGGGCCGCCAAGACCGGGAGCATCGGAGACGGTAAGATCTTTGTGCGCGATCTGAGCGCCGCCGTACGCATCCGCACCGGAGAAACAGGGGAGACGGCCCTGTAACACCTATCATGGAACGCGAATCTTCTTCGTCCTCCCTTTCGGAAGCCCCCAGCCTTGTCCACGTGCTTGAAGAGCACCGGTCTCTCATCGCACAACGCGTTATGGCAGGAGTCTCGGGTGCCGAAACCCTGGCGTCAATGACGGAATTCGTCGACGGCTTGATCATCGGGCGCTATCGGGAAGCCTTGCGGCAGGGCGGCGAAGACAGGGCGACCGTCGGCATGCGCCAGTGTTGTCTCATGGCTTTGGGGGGCTATGGCAGAAGGGAATTGGCTCCGCAATCCGATATCGATTTGATGTTCCTGTTCCAGCCCGGCGCCGACAAGGCGGTGGAATCCCTGGTTCGCGCGGTCCTGCATCCATTGTGGGATTGCGGATTTCAAGTCGGTCACAGCGTCAGGACCATTGCCGACAGCACCGAGTTGGCAGAAACGGATGCGACCGTCAAGACCTCCATGATGGAAGCGCGGTTCCTCGCGGGAAGCGCAGAGCTGTTTCAGGACTTTTATCGCAAGTATGTCCGCAAAGTCGTGTTCAAGAATACCGATGCCTATCTGGATCAGAAACTCGAGGAGCGGCGCCGGGAATACGAGAAGTTCGGTGAAACCGTGTATCTCCTGGAGCCAAACGTCAAAAAAAGCAAAGGCGGTCTCCGGGATCTCCACCTGCTGCAATGGGCGGGCATGGCACGCTATCAGGCCCCGACCATACGTGAACTTTCGGATCGCGGCATCCTCTCCCGTGCGGATTCCCTCGCGCTGACCGATGCACGGGAATTCTTGTGGCGTGTCCGGTCGCTGCTTCACGTCCATGCTGGAACGGCGCAGGAAATCCTCACATTTGACGAGCAGGTCTGGCTGGCCCAGCACTTCGGTTATCACGATCAACCGCATCTACTCGCGGTCGAGCAGTTCATGCAGGTGTATTACCAGCACACCATGGGATTGCACGAACGCTGCATGCGATTCGTCGAGCGCTGCCGTAGCGTCCCGTTTTGGCGACGGGTGGCGCGCTTCCTTCCGGCCCCACGAGTGGACGGCTACTTTGTCGTTCGAGGGAGTCTGCTCTCGGTTGCGGACGAGCATCGAGACAGGGTGTTGGACAGCCCGGCACTTCTGCTTCACCTGTTCGATCTCGCGCGGGACAGGAATCTGACCATCGTGCCTCCGTTAATTGAAGACATCCACCGCCACGTCGATCAGGTGTCTGCGGATGCGTACCGGACGCCCGAAGTCAGCCGCGCGTTCCTTCGGATCCTGTCCGGGCCGCGCACGACCGGCACCTTGGAAGCCATGCATCGGGCCCACCTGCTCGAAAAGCTGGTGCCGCCAATGGGGACGGTACGGGGCCTCATGCAGTTCAATCAGTACCATAAGTACACCGTAGATGAGCACAGTCTGCTGGCCGTCGGCCGGGCTGAAGCGTTGAGTCAGGATTCCGGCGTATTGGGAGAGGTGTATCGAGCGATCAAACGGAAAGACATCCTCCACCTCGCAGTCTTGATGCACGACTTGGGCAAGGGTCGTGAGGAGGACCACAGCGACGTGGGCAAGCGGTTGTCCGAGGAGGTCGCGCTTCGTCTCGGACTCGATGAGCAGGAAACAAGGACGTTGGCGTTTCTCGTGCACCGTCATTTGCTGATGGCGCACACCGCCTTTCGGCGTGATCCCAACGATGACAAGGTTGTGCTGCCTTTTGCGCGCGAAGTCGGAACCCCGGAGGTGCTCAAGAAACTCCTGGCTTTGACAGCCGCCGATATCGCTGCTGTCGGGCCTGGCGTACTGACGAAATGGAAAGAGTCGTTGCTGATCGAGCTCTATACGCGAACGATGCCGGAAGTATCCGGTGATCGCGAGGTGCAAGGAGCGCCTGAGCGCTGGTCGCAAGTCGTCGAAGAGGTCAGTCGCCACATGCAATCGGCAGGCAACAACTCCGTCGCCGATCGCGCCTGGATGGAAGCGCAGCTCAAACAGTTCCCGGAGCGATACGTCTACGGCACCGTTCCGGCACGCATCGCCGCCCACCTGGCAGCGGTAAGCCGGCTACACCAGGGAGATGTGGTCGTTGAAACCAATTTCAATCGTCCGTTGGGCACCTGTGAATATTCCGTGATCACCCACAACGAATTGACCCCCGGGATTTTCTCGAAAATAACCGGCGTCATGGCCGGGAATGGACTGCAGATTCTTGATGCACAGATTTTGACGAGAGCTGACGGCATTGTGGTCGATACCTTCCAGGTGACCGACCCCGACTACCTGGGCGAACCACCGGTCGAACGTCGGGAGACCGTCGGCGATCGCATCGCCGCCGTTCTGAAGGGTTGGGAGCATGTCGATGAGGTCATCCGTCGCGGAGCACGGTTACGGTTGACGCGGCCGTTGCCCAAGGCCCCTGAGGCGACCGAAGTGCGGATCGACAATGAAACGTCCGACAACTTTACCATCGTTGATGTATTTGCTGACGACCGGCAGGGCCTGCTGCACGTCATTACCAACGCCATCTTTCAGCTGGGACTTTCGATCCATGCCGCGCGGATTTCCACACGTTTGGATCAGGTTGCCGACGTCTTCTACGTGACGGATCAATCGGGAAAGAAACTCAGCGATCATGCGCAACTGGAACGCGTGCGGGCTGGCATCGAACAGGCTGTCGAACAATTTCTTGTCGTCAAGGCGGCGTAGGCTCAAGCAAGGGGCTCTCAGGATGTCTGAAAGGAGGAGGGAATGAACGTTCGTGAGGCATTAGAGTTTGCTAAAAAGAACAGGGTGCAGGTTGTGGACCTCAAATTCGTCGATCTGATCGGGACCTGGCAGCATTTTACGGTCCCGGCCAGCGAAATGACGGAAGACCTGTTCAAGGACGGGTCAGGCTTGGACGGCTCGTCCATCCGGGGTTGGAAGGCGATCAACAACAGCGACATGCTCGTCGTGCCGGATCCGGCGACGGCCTGTCTGGACCCGTTCACGGCGGTCCCGACGCTGAGCCTCATCGGCAACGTGGTTGATCCGATCTCACGCGAGACCTACGAGCGTGATCCACGGTACATCGCGCAGAAGGCGGAAAAGTATCTGCAGAGCACGAAGATCGGCGACACGTCCTACTGGGGCCCTGAGGCCGAGTTCTTCATTTTCGACCAGGCGCGCTACGACCAGACCAGCCACAGCGGGTATTACCACATCGATTCCGACGAAGGCGTCTGGAACATGGGACAGGAAGGGGTCAATCTGGGCGGGAAGATCCGCCACAAAGAAGGCTATTTCCCTGTGCCGCCGACCGACACGCAGCAGGACATTCGCAGCGAAATGATCCTGGAAATGGAAAAAGCCGGTATCGCCGTCGAGAAGCACCACCACGAAGTGGCCACGGCCGGCCAGGCTGAGATCGATATCCGGTTCGACTCGTTGCTGCGCACGGCCGATAAAATGATGATGTATAAGTACATCGTGAAAAACGTGGCACGTCGTCACGGGAAAACGGTCACCTTCATGCCCAAGCCGATCTTTGGAGACAATGGCAGCGGCATGCACACGCACCAGAGCATCTGGAAAGAGGGGAAGCCGCTGTTTGCGGGAAAAGAGTACGCGGGCGTCTCGCAGATGTGCCTGCACTATATCGGCGGCATTCTTAAGCATGCGCCGGCATTGGCGGCGATCACCAATCCGACGACAAATTCGTACAAGCGGCTCACGCCGGGATTTGAAGCGCCGGTCTTGCTGGCCTACTCGAGCCGCAACCGTTCCGCGGGCATCCGCATTCCGATGTATTCACCGAGTCCCAAGGCAAAGCGCATCGAGGTCCGGTTCCCGGATCCGGGCGCCAATCCCTATCTGGCGTTTTCGGCCATGTTGATGGCCGGCCTTGACGGCATTGAGAACAAGATCAACCCGGGTGAGCCCGCGGAAAAGGACTTGTACGATCTGGAAGCCAAGGAAGCCGCTAAGATTCGGACGATGCCGGGCAGTCTCGACGAAGCCTTGAATAATCTGGAAAAAGACCACAAATTCCTGTTGAAAGGCGGTGTATTTACGGAAGATTTGATCGAGGCTTGGATCGGCTACAAGCGGAGCAAAGAGGTCGATCCCATGCGGCTACGGCCGCATCCGTTCGAGTTCTTCCTGTACTACGACGTGTAGGATGCTGTGAACGGGAGGGAAGCTGCCGGGAGTCGTATGCCGGCAGGAGGTGTTGACGACAGCGGAAGAACCATGCTACAAGTTCCTACAAGCTAAGCAAGGCAACGGCGCCTGCTACGGCTTCTCAAGATAGGTAACGGACAAAGGCGTCCGTCATTCTCCAAAGAATGGCGGACGCCTTTTTGGTTCTGAAATAGACGATGGGCAGGTCGCTGTAGACCTGCTGACGACGGACAAAGGCGTCCTTCTCTCGAATGAGAGAGGGACGCCTTTTTTGTTTTGGGTCTTGACGGCGGAAGTGGTCGTGACGGAAGGAGCGAGCCTTGAGAGACGAAAAAAAGATGAGCGAGGGCAAGACGAACGGGCCGTCGTCTTCCGAACAGTATTTCGAGCGGACATTGGACCAGGCCGTGACCGCTGCGGTGGTCGAAGCCATCGGACCGACCCGCCGCCAAGTCCTCCTTGGCCTGGGCGCCGCGACGCTGAGCGCGCTGGTCGCCGAAATATTCCCGTTGGGAGCGTTAAAAGCATTTGCGGCGGACCCCGTCGGCAAGCCGGAAAAGAAGGATGTGAGCATCGGCTTCATTCCCATCACCTGCGGCACGCCGATCATCATGGCCGAGCCCTTGGGTTTTTACAAAAAGCACGGGCTGAACGCTTCCGTCAAACGTGCGGCCGGCTGGGCGATGATCCGCGATTGGACCGTGAACAAGGAAGTCGATGCCGCGCACATGCTGACTCCCATGCCACTGGCCATTACCTTGGGTGCAGGATCCGTCCCCACGCCGATCTACATGCCCGCGGTCGAGAATATCAACGGCCAAGCCATCACCTTGCACGTCAAACACAAGAACGTGAAAACGGCATCCGAGATGAAGGGTTTCCGGTTTTGCGTCCCGTTCGATTTTTCCATGCATAATTACCTCCTACGGTATTTCCTCGCGGAAGGCGGCGTCCATCCCGACAAAGACGTGCAGATTCGGGTCGTTCCGCCGCCCGAGATGGTCGCCAATCTCAAGGCTGGCAACGTCGACGGCTATCTGGGACCCGATCCGTTCAACCAACGGGCGGTCTATGAAAATGTGGGTTTCATTTACAAATTATCGCGGGAGATTTGGGACCGGCATCCTTGCTGCGCCTTTACGGTGACCAAAGAATTTGCGACGACGTATCCCAACACGTTTCTCGCCATGTGGCGGGCGATCGTCGACGCCACGCATTATGCGTCCGATCCCGCGCACCGGAAGGAAATTGCGACGGCGATCGCGCCGACGAATTACCTGAATCAACCGGTCACCGTGCTGGAGCAGGTATTGACGGGCACGTATGCGGATGGGTTGGGCAACATTAAGAAGGAACCGAACCGTATCGACTTCGATCCGTATCCCTGGCATTCGATGGCGATATGGATCCTCACTCAAATGAAACGGTGGGGGCACTTGAAAGGGGAGGTCAATTACAAGTCGGTGGCCGAGCAGGTCTATCGTGCAGCGGATTGCGACCGCATCGCGAAAGAACTGGGCTACGCCACTCATCAATCGACGACCGCGAGACATGTGATCATGGGCAAAGAATTTGATTCCAACAATGCGGATGCCTACGTCAAGAGTTTTAAAATTCATAGCATGGCCTGAGGAGACCTCATGGAATCGACCAATCGCACGATGGTGCCTGAGATGACACCGACCGCACGGGTTGAACCGTCGCTGAAGCTCCCGATTCACGGGTTCCAAGCGGGGGTTGCGTCGACCAAGCGATGGCTGACGCGGTGGCGAAGCGCCTCACATGTTCAGAATCAGCGAGGAGGAGGGATGGCTGCTCAGTCGCAAGGCAACCCGTGGTATATCGCAGGATTTGTGCTCGTGCTGTTCCTGCTCAGCTGGCATTTCTTCACCTTGCGGTCATCGTTTGATCAGAGGGGGCTGACCGAGGAACAACTCCAGATGATGGAATTCAACGGCGACATCTTGCGAACCCCGGATGGGGGCTACGCCTGGAATCCGGAGAAGGAAAAGGTCAGCGGGATTCCCGGACCTTTGGCCGTGCTCGCAAAGGCGCGCGAAGAACTCTCCGAGGCTTTCGTTAAAAAGGGCACGAACGATCATGGAATCGCCTATTTGGTGTTTTACACCGTGTCGCGGTTTGCGGGGGGATTTCTGGCGGCGTCGGTCATCGCCATCATGCTCGGCGTCATCCTGGGCCTCAACAAGGTGCTTTTCCGCGCCGCCAATCCATTCATCCAGATCATGAAGCCGATTTCTCCATTGGCCTGGATGCCGTTGCTACTCTATACGGTCAAGGATCCCAAGTGGACTGCCGTGCTGGTCGTCTTTATGGCCGCCGTATGGCCTACC